>CBFGNU010000107.1:0-12044 GCA_965650195.1 uncultured Mucilaginibacter sp.
ACAGATTTTAAACTAGAATCTGCTCCATCAACAACTTTAGGCCAAGAGGCCTTGCGGGTATTAAAACTCTCTGGAAACTGGATGCCGGGCTCTTTTGCCGGCAAACCTGTACGTGTTCGGCATATTATACCGGTTAACTTCCGCTTTTAAATTGAATGTTAAACCGGCTTGTTAAGTATTAGAACTCATTTTATCAACAATTCCCTTTCCCATTTTCAGGAAACGTAAATTCTATCTACCTTAGTAGCTGTGGATAATTTCATCGTTTCGGCACGTAAATACCGCCCGGCTACTTTTGATACCGTTGTTGGTCAGCAACATATAACCAACACACTAAAAAACGCTATTAAAAACAACCAGCTGGCGCAGGCATTTTTGTTTTGCGGGCCGCGTGGGGTGGGTAAAACCACATGTGCGCGTATACTGGCCAAAACCATAAACTGCACCAATTTGCAGCCCAATGGCGAGGCTTGCGGCAATTGCCCGTCGTGCGCCTCTTTCCAAAACGGTAACTCCTTTAACATTCATGAGTTGGATGCGGCATCCAACAACTCGGTTGATGATATCCGCAGCCTGATAGAGCAGGTGCGCATACCACCGCAGGGTGCCCGTTACAAGGTTTATATTATTGATGAGGTGCACATGCTATCGCAGGCAGCGTTTAACGCTTTCCTTAAGACTTTAGAGGAGCCGCCACATTACGCTATTTTTATTTTAGCTACTACCGAGAAGCATAAGATACTGCCTACTATACTTTCGCGCTGCCAGATATTTGATTTTAACCGCATTGGGGTTGAGGATATGAGCATGCATCTGCAAGGTATCGCCACAAAAGAAAACATAGCCTACGAGCCGGATGGACTGCACATAATTGCCCAGAAGGCCGACGGCGGCCTGCGCGATGCGCTCTCTATGTTTGACCAGATAGTAAGTTTCTCGGGCAGTAACGTTACTTACAGGGCGGTAATTGATAACCTTAATATTTTAGACTACGATTACTATTTTAATATAACCGATAGCCTGCTTGGCGAAGAAACCGCTAAAACCCTGTTGTTTTTTGATGAAATATTGCAAAAAGGGTTTGATGGAGCGCATTTTATATCTGGCCTATCAGAGCATTTCCGCAACCTGTTGGTGAGCAAGGATGTTACAACGCTTAAGCTGTTAGAAGTTAGCGAGGGAATTAAGGCAAAATACCTGCAGCAATCTCAGGCGGCAAGTATATCGTTCTTACTGTCTGCATTGGGGATAGCCAATCAGTGCGACCTTAACTATAAACTGAGCAAGAACCAGCGGTTGCAGGTTGAGCTGGCGCTGCTTAAAATGTGCCACCTGCAATCGGTCTTCAACATCGCATCCGGAAACGGTGCAATGCCCGATAATAGCGGGCAACTAAAAAAAAAACCTGATACCCCAGCAAGCGTAGCCACGCCGCCCGAAGGCGAGGTGAAAAACCAGGTTGCTATTTTAAGTGATGCCCCGGCTGTTTATAACACCACTAAACCTACACAAGTAGCGCCATCACAGGTCGCTTCCCCTGCTCAGACATCGCCGGCTATCGAAGAGAAACCAAAAGTATTTGTACCTAATGCCAGTTCCTCTTCAGTAAAAATACCTTCACTTAAAGGGTTTAACTCGCCTGATGAAGTTGTTGTGGAGGAAGACCCTTATTTGAAGGGCGATAGCAAAGAGCCATTTACACCAGAACAATTTCTGAATTATTGGAATGCTTATGCCGAAAAGGTAAAAGCGGATGGCAAAGCTACTTTATCAACAATTTTTGCGGGTAAACCTACGCCACTCAATCCAACTTTGTACGAGGTTATTGTTGAAACCAAAGCACAGGATGCACAATTGCGCGATGAAAAACCTAACCTGCTTAACTTTTTGCGTACCAGTTTGAATAATTTTGACCTGGATATTGTATCGCGTATTGACGAGATAAAGGTTAACAGGAAACCTTACGGTGCCAAAGAAGTGTACCAATATATGGCTGCTAAAAACCCGCAACTGGCTGAGCTGCGCAAAATGTTTAATCTTGATTTTGATTAAACGCAATTTCTAGTTGTATAATGTTGTTTGGCAGGGATAAAATGCCTATATTAGGTACAAAATTATCACAATACATTTGAAGCAAAAATTACTCTCCCCGCTCGTTATTTTTATGATATGTCTGGTGGCAACATCATGCATAAAGGATGCACCTATATACCCGGATGATCCTGATTTTGTACCTTATACAGGTAAAGGTGGTACGGGCGGAGGTGGTGGCGGAGGCGCGGTATCCGGCACGGTAAATCTTACTTTTCTTAGCGGTGATTGGGAAGTAACAGCCATGTATACCGAAATTTATTCGGCAAGTAATGTGGTGCAGTTAAGTACGCTGTCACCATTTAATTTATATCGCGGCGTAAACCTTAATAATACCACAAAAGCGTATTTGTTTGATGGATCGTTCGACGCGGTGGATCCGGGTGTTTTTACAACCTCAACAGCAGGCAGCAGTGTTTATATACAGTTACAGGAAGACCCCTTTAACCGAACTATTAACGATAAGATACAGATAACCAATTTAACAGCGAACTCTATGACCTGGCTTGCTGTAGATCCGGAAGTACTAATCACCCCGGGTGGTAATTTAAAAACAGGGTTTAAGGTGGTTTACACCCGTAAACCCTGATATGCGTTATCCCTACCTGTCGTTTTTAGGATATCCCTCTTCATCCAGATCGTCGCGGTCATCTTCGGGCGTGTGTCCTAAAACCTCATCTATCGGGTCCAGATCAACTATGCTTCCCTTACTGTCAATATGCATGCCTAACCTGTCTACATCTGTTTCCAGGCTTTCGTTGGGTATATATTCGTCAACCGCATACGGATTAGCCTCATCATAGGTGGAGTTAGAATCCTCGCCGTTTTTTACAGAAGTATTGTAGGGGTCGGGATGATCGTAGTCCGGATCATCGCTTTTTACATCATATTCATAGCTGTTATCATCAGCATTAAAACTCAGCTGTTCGTTATTTATAGTTTCGCCAAGTTCATTCTTTAGGGTTTGGTCCCTGTCAGAGTTTTCGTTTTTTAAATTATTAGTGCTCATGGATTAAGTATTTACAGTTGTTATACCGTAAAAACCTTGCCAAAAGTTGCACATTGTTAATTATTGGTACGAAATAGATTTACGATAAGACGTAACGCCGCCAATTGCAAATTTTACACCGATGAAGAATTGATCGTATACATCATTCTGGCTGCGTCCTGTTTCAAATCCGTCTAAGGCATCACCCAAAATATAATTTAGCTGGTAGCCGATATCAACTTTAAACGAAGGTTGGTTATACTTATTAAAAAGCTTAAACTCATAACCAATGCGGGTAGGTATAAGCACCTGGTTGCTGTGATTGCGGCCGGGGGTATAATACCCTGTTTGATCAGGCACCCGTAATGTTGAATCTATATCAAGTTTATTAATTACAAAGCCTGCGCCTGTAGAAACATAGAAATTTTTAAGACCATTCATTAATCTGCTGTCTGAGTAACGAATAAGCTCGCCTGCCTGTAGTTGCACCCTGAACATTACTGCCGCAAATTTATTTTCAAAATAACGTCTTGATTTTGATGTAACAGATCCACCTTTTAAAATTCCCCCCTGCGCCTCTATAACATAGTTTATAAAGGGGGTTTGGTTGTAGGTAAAATTGATATGGCCGGTAGGCGCAATGGTAATGGTTTCAGCGTCGCTGCCAACTACCCGGCTCGCTGCTCCGCCAAAACCGATATCGTATTTTGCGTATTCGTACCCTAATTGCGCTTTAGCAGCTAAACAAAAAAAGCTTATTAAAACTGTTGCGGCGACCGATCTGAAAAGAGTGCGGGTCATGGTATTTTTGGGGGCAGGTAAGTTCAAAGCCAAATTTATTGTTTTACAAAGGTTAGAGTTCAACTCAAAATAGTAATGCGACGGATAAAAATACAACTTACTTTTATAAAACAACATTACAACGTAATTATCTATACAATGTTCGTTGCAAATTGTTGATTTATTAACGTATAAACTCAATTTTCTTATATTTGCGGCCTAAATAATCAATAGCATCTGGTATGGCAAAAATTAAAGTAGAAAATCCTGTAGTTGAATTGGATGGCGATGAAATGACCCGCATCATCTGGAAATTTATTAAAGACAAACTGATCGTTCCGTATCTGGATCTGGATATAAAATATTATGACCTTGGCCTGGAATACCGCGACGAAACAAATGACCAGGTAACTATTGATGCTGCCAATGCTATTAAACAATATGGAGTAGGTATTAAATGTGCCACCATTACACCTGATGAGGCCCGCGTAGAGGAGTTTGGCTTAAAGCAAATGTGGAAATCGCCAAATGGTACTATCCGTAATATACTGGACGGTACAGTATTTCGCGAGCCGATTGTAATGAGCAATGTACCGCGTTTGGTACCTAACTGGACAGCGCCTATCTGCATTGGCCGTCATGCTTTTGGCGACCAGTACCGTGCTACTGATTTTTTAACTAAAGGAAAAGGAAAACTGACTATCACCTTCACCCCTGAGGATGGCGGCGAAACCCAATCTTTTGAAGTATTTAACTTTAAAGGTGACGGTGTAGCTTTAGCGATGTACAATACCGACGAGTCTATCCGCGGTTTTGCTCATGCCTGCTTTAACCAGGCCATAATGAAAGGCTGGCCTTTATACCTGTCAACAAAAAACACCATTCTAAAAAAATACGATGGTCGTTTTAAAGATATTTTTGAAGAGATATACCAAAGTGATTATAAAGCAAAGTTTGCTGAATTAGGCATTGTATACGAGCACCGTCTAATTGACGACATGGTTGCATCTGCCCTTAAATGGAACGGTAACTTTGTTTGGGCATGTAAAAACTATGATGGCGACGTACAAAGTGATACAGTTGCACAGGGCTTCGGCTCGTTAGGTTTAATGACCTCAACATTGGTTACGCCGGATGGAACCGTGATGGAAGCTGAAGCTGCACACGGCACAGTAACCCGTCACTACCGCGAGCACCAGGCTGGCCGCCCAACATCAACCAACCCAATTGCATCCATATTTGCATGGACCCGTGGTTTGGAGTTCCGTGGCATTTTAGATGGTAACCAGGAGTTGATTGACTTCTGCAAAACTTTAGAGCAGGTTTGTATTGAAACTGTTGAAAGCGGTAAAATGACCAAAGATTTGGCCATCACCATAAAACCTAAAGTAGCGCACGGTTCTGATTACCTGTATACTGAAGAGTTTTTAGAAGCTATTGATGAGAATTTGAAAGCTAAATTGGGTAAGTAAATAAACATTTGCCAAGCTTAAGCGCCCATTTTTTTTAAGGATGGGCGCTTTTGTTTTAATAATTTGTATTTTTATAATACCCAATTAAATAACACCTGAGCTATGGAAAGCTACTACATCATTTTTATAGTCATTTATTTTTACTTATCAGCTCGGTTTGCAGCTCAAGGCATGTTCAAGTTTGCCACTGTATATAACTTAAATATTTTTTAATAGTTGTGCTGATACCCTTCGCAGGATATTTTATTGCTGTTAATCTCCTTAATAAAAAGTTGGAATTGCAGAATTAACCCAACAAAAAAGGCCACACTCGCGTGCGGCCCTTCTCAATTATAAACTAAACGTAAACTAAAATTAGCTGTTGCGGGTCTCAATTTTGGTGATCTTCCAATCTTGGCCTTGTTGTTTGATGGTAATGGTGCTTGTACGTACATAGCCTTCATATTTCATATCCATTCTTAGTACCATGGTGTTATCAATGTCCGATACAATTGATGTGGTATACTGGCAGGTTTGTTCTACGTTTTCAGAAGCTTTAAACGAATCAAGCAGGGCTTGTTTGTTTAATTTGAAGGTTTTTTCGCCACGGTACATGGTGTATTCAACATTTTTAGCTAAAGCCTGTTCAAGGTTTTGCAGGTTGCCGTGAATAACAGCATTAGTGAAGACAGTAACCACATCGTTTTTTGATAAGGTACCAGCTGTGTTTGGGTTTGCGTTTGCTACGCCGGTTGCCACTAATAAGGCAAGGCCGAGAAATATAGATTTTAAAGTTTTCATAATAATATGGTCTTAAAGGTTATTAATTTATTTTTATACCCATATGACAACGTCGGTAGCCAGTTCGTTACAGTCGATTTAATTTTTATTTGCGTTTTAACTAAAATTTAACATTTGCCACCGGGTCCATCCTTAAAACAATGATCGAGTTCAACACAATTATGCTCCAGTTTGAATCGCAGGGTGAAAAAACCGGGTGGACCTATATTGAGATTCCCGCCGATATTGCTCAACAGTTAAAACCGGGTAATAAAAAGTCATTCAGGGTAAAAGGGATGTTAGATGGCCTGGCCGTTGCCGGCATGGCCCTGATGCCTATGGGAGCCGGCAATTTTATTTTAGCGCTAAAGGCTGATGTCCGCAAGGCCATCCGTAAAAATGCAGGTGCCATGCTAACCGTTAAACTGGAGGAAGACAAGGATTATAAAGTTGAGGTGCCCGACGATCTGCAGGAGTGTTTTGATTTTGAACCGGATGCTTTGACACAATTCAATAGTCTGCCCAAATCGCACCGCGATTACTTTATAAAGTGGATTGAAAGCGCCAAAACCAACGAGACGAGGGCAAAACGGATAGTAAACACCATAAATGCCATGCTACGTAAATGGGATTATAATACTATGATACGGGAAATGAGAAAAGAGCAATAACCGTTTCGGGTTTAACCGATAACGGTTATTGCAACCTCAATTATTATTTTTTAAAGTGACGGAGGTATTCGTTAAGCTTTACAATTTTTCCGTTCACAAATTGAAAATCGTTGACGTATTCTGTTGAATCCGTCTTTCCTTTCATATCCGTCATATGTTGGGTGTACCAAACGGTCACCCACTCTTCTTTCAGATCTTTGCCCGTCACTGCTTCCCAGTCTTTAACATCTATTTTTACAGATTTAGTGTCTGCACTACCTTCTTTAACCATTTTTATTAAGTTGCTACCGGTGCTTTTAAATGTACCGCCATCATAATTAAAGGTCACGCTGTCAGCAAAGCACTTTTTCATCAGTACAGTGTCCATTGTTTCGTATGATTTTAGCGCATTTAAAGCCGTCATCGTGTTAGCGCTACTGGTGTCAATCAACCAGTTATCCGGATGTTTTATTTTGTAAGGGTAAACCGGGGCTGCAGCGGCAGTAGTTTCGGCGGTAGGCGTCTTTGATTCACAGGCAGCAAACAGTAATGCAACAGCACCTAGCAAAAAGATTTTTTTCATTTTTTGTGAGTTTAATCATTAATAAGTCCTTGTAATTTAGGTAATTAAATTAACAAACAATTCAAAGTGCCAGTTAATGTGTATCTCCGCCTTCCACAACGTTGATAAGCTGTTTAATTGTGCATAAAATCTGCACATCTGCATATCCACACATCTGCACATTCACTATATTTACCCATCCAAATTTTTTGTTACGAATGAGCGAAGAGCTGAACGAAAACACATCTGCCAACGAAGAAAAATTACATAACATCGTCTCACTCGACGGCCTGTACGAAAATTGGTTCCTTGATTACGCGTCGTACGTAATTCTTGACCGTGCCGTGCCACATATTAACGATGGTTTAAAGCCGGTACAGCGCCGCATACTGCATTCGCTTAAAGAGATGGACGACGGGCGCTTTAACAAAGCCGCCAACGTTATTGGTAATACCATGAAGTATCACCCGCATGGCGATGCCTCCATTGGCGATGCCATGGTGCAGATAGGACAGAAGGACCTGCTGATAGAATGCCAGGGTAACTGGGGCGACCCCGTAACCGGCGACTCGGCAGCAGCGCCCCGTTACATTGAGGCTCGCTTATCAAAATTCGCGCTGGAGGTTGTATTTAACCCTGACACTACAGTTTGGCAAGCCAGTTATGATGGGCGTAACAAAGAGCCTATTACACTTCCGGTTAAGTTCCCGCTGTTATTAGCCCAAGGTGCCGAAGGTATTGCTGTAGGTTTGGCTACCAAGATATTACCGCACAACTTTATTGAACTGATTGATGCATCAATAGGGGTGTTAAGGAATGAGCCTGTTAACCTACTACCCGACTTCCCTACAGGTGGTATGGCCGATGCCTCGGCTTACAATGAGGGACAGCGCGGGGGGCGTATAAGGGTCCGTGCTAAAATTAGCGAACGCGATAAAAAGACATTGGTTATAACGGAGATCCCTTTCTCTACCACTACCGGCAGTTTAATAGACAGCGTTGTTGCTGCTAACGATAAAGGTAAGATCAAGATCAAAAAGATTGAGGATAATACCGCGCGCGATGTAGAAATTGTGATACACCTGGCACCGGGTATATCTCCTGATGTAACTATTGACGCGCTATATGCATTTACTGATTGCGAGGTATCAATATCGCCTAACACCTGTGTGATACAGGACGACAGGCCGCGTTTTATGAGTGTGAATGATATGCTTACCGAAAGTACGCATAAAACACGCGACCTGTTAAAGCTGGAGCTGGAGATAAAGCTGAAGGAGCTGATGGAGAAGATATTTTTCAGCTCGTTGCTTAAGATATTTATCCAGGAGGGAATGTACAAGCATGCCGACTATGAAAGCTCTGCCAATTTTGAGGAGGTGCTTGTTGTATTGAATCGCTTGTTTGAACCTTTCTTTTCACAGTTTTATCGCGAGATATTACCCGAGGATTATAAGAAACTGATTGACAAACCGATGAGCAGCATCACCCGTTTTGATGTGAAAAAAACGGATGAGCAGATAAAGGGATTAGAGGGCGAAATAAAGCAGGTTAAGCAGCATTTAAAGCATTTAACAGACTATACAATAGACTGGTTTGTTAAACTGAAAGAGAAATACGGCAAGGACCGAGGGCGTAAAACCGAACTGCGCACCTTTGATAAGGTAGAAGCAACTCAAGTAGCCTTGGCCAACTTAAAACTTTACGTTAACAGAACCGACGGCTTTATAGGCTCGGGCCTTAAGCGCGACGACAACGTTGAACAGGTAGGAGAGTGCTCTGACATTGACGAGATAATAGTTTTCCGCGAAGACGGGCGCTGCCTGATCACCAAAATTCAGGAGAAGGTATTTGTGGGTAAAGACATTATCCATGTCGCGGTATTTAAAAAGAATGATGAACGCACCGTTTATAACATGGTGTATAAAGACGGGCAAAGTGGCGTTGCCTACATAAAACGCTTTGCTGTTACAGGTGTAACGCGCGATAAGGAGTACGACTTAACCAAAGGCAGCAAAGGCTCAAAAGTGTTATATTTTTCTGCCAACCCTAATGGCGAGGCCGAGATAGTAAATATCCAGCTTAAGCCGCATGCCAAGTTGAAGAAGCTGCAGTTTGATGAAGATTTTGCGGCTATTGCTATCAAGGGTCGCGGATCAATGGGTAATATTGTTACCAAATACCCGGTTAAAAAGATCGTGCTAAAAAGCAAAGGCATATCTACTTTATCCGGCCGTAAAATATGGTATGATGAGATATTAAAGCGCCTGAATGTTGACGCACGCGGTAAATACCTGGGTGAGTTTGATGGCGACGACCGTATTCTAACCGTTTTAAGCAGCGGTATATATGAACTGACCAGCTTTGATCTGAATAACCACTTTGATGATAAGATGGTGCTGATAGAGAAGTACAATCCTGAAAAGGTTTATTCGGTGGTGCATTTCGATGGCAAATCAAAAAACTACATGGTGAAACGCTTCCTGTTTGAAAACATTGCCATAGGTAAGCAAACCAGTTTGATAAGCGAAGAGAGCGGATCAAAAATGTTATTGATATCAGGTGCTGCGCAGCCAATTGTTAAGGTTGATCAGTTAAAGGGCGCTACTAAAATACCCGAAACTGTTGAACTGAATCTGGCTGATCTGATAGATGTTAAAGGCATGAAAGCGATGGGTAACCGGATATCGGCGCATGTGGTACAATCTATTACACTAATGGCTGAGCACGATGATGCAGAGGACGTACCGGATCCGGAGCCCGATACTGTAGAAGAAACTCAGATCGTCATTACACCCGAAGATAAAACAGTTGCCGATGTAGCACCACTGCCAAATGCTGAGGTTAATACAGATTTGGCACCTGTGCCTTACGAACCAGATGAGGCAACAGTTGAAATAGATGAGCCGTCTGAGCAATCTGTTGAACCATCCACGGCATTAGAGACCCCACCTGCAAAATCGGTGAAATCAATTGAAAAATCAGTGGAGTCACCAAAAGAATCAGTGGAATCATCAGATCAATCGGTGGCATCATCCAATAACTCAGTGGAATCAACCGCAAAAAAAATAGACTTTGAAATAACTAACCCTGATGATATTGATATAGATGATAAGGGGCAGTTGGGACTGTTTTAATTACGTACAAGGAGACACACATTAAAGCCATCTATTGGCCATAGTATGATAGCAGGTAGACGTATTTTTTTTGTATTCGTAGTAGTACTTGTGGTTGCCGCGATGTTATATAGCTGCAAAGAAAAATACTTGCCCGAACTTAAGGAAACTAACGTTAACTATCTGGTGGTTGAAGGTTTGATTAACACTGGTACCGATTCAACAATATATACCCTAACCCGTACATATAAACTGGATGGCAAGGCGGTTGTTGCCCCGGAGCGGGGGGCTATAGTACAAGTGGAAAGCGATGGTGGTAATGTTTATCCGCTGCCTGCTTTATTAAAGCCAGGCAGATATGGGCGACCATCAGTAGGTGCTGACCCAACAAAAAAATACAGGTTGAGAATAATAACCAGTAATAAACGGGAATATCTTTCGGATTTTGTAGAAAGCAGAACATCGCCGCCATTTGATCTGAAATATGATTTTGATAATGAGGCTTTAAACTTTCATATAACCACTTATGATTTATCCGGAAAAAGTATTTATTATCAGCACAGCTATGTAGAAACATGGGAGTATACAGCTCTAATAAACAAAAAATCTCGCTGCTGGCATGTTGTACCCTCGCCGAACATTTTACTATCATCAACAGCAAATCTTTCAGAAGATCGGATAAATGATAAGCTTGTTCTTTCGGTACCTGGCCTTTCACCTAAATTAGATGTTGAGTATAGCGTTTTGATCAGACAAAGCGTTCTCACGCGCCAAGGCTTTGAGTTTTTTGAAACGCTAAGAAAGAACACAGAAGCGGTAGGAACCATTTTTGATGCGCAACCTTCGCAGCTGGTGGGCAATATAAGGTCTACTACAAACCCTACCGAAACGGTGATAGGTTTTGTAAGTTGCGGTACGGTAACCGAAAAGCGTTTTTTGATTGATCTACCTGATCTGCCAACAAAATGGTTTACTCTTGTGGACGATTCTGAATGTAGAGACGCCCCACCACCGCCACCTTTTTGTACAGACTGCCGCGTACTAGGGGGAACCACCCAAATGCCCTCTTATTGGAAATAATATTATGACAGGCTTAGTTATAGCCCGACTTTTTTTATTTATAGCGTGCGGTAAAATTTTTATATTTGACTACAACACAACCTTATAATGTATTCCCTATTCGGCAATTGGTATTATATCCCGCTTATTTTACAGGGCCTTTGCCTTATCCACAGCTTTCGCAATGGTACGCAGCAAAAATGGCTTTGGATAATTGTGTTTCTGCCGGTAATAGGCAGCCTTATTTATATTTATCAGGAGATAATTAGCAATCGCAGCGTCAGAATAAAAGCACCTGACATAAGCGCGGTATTTGATCCCGGTGTTAAACTGAAACGCCTGGAAAATGAGGTTAAGTTTACCGATACCTTTGCTAATCGAATAAAGCTGGCTGATGCTTATCTGGATGCCGGCCACGTTGATAAAGCCGTAGAAATATATAACGCCAGCCTTACCGGCGCATTTGCCGAGAATGAGCATGTATTGGCGCAGCTAATTGTTGCTTACGACAAGCAGGGCCGTTATGAGCAAATCATCCCAATAGCGCGAAAACTGTACAAGCTACCA
>CBFGNU010000108.1:0-12014 GCA_965650195.1 uncultured Mucilaginibacter sp.
CAGTTGTCCAGTTATTGCGCAAGTTAACGTACAGGTTGAGTACTTTAATGTTGGTATAGCCCATGCCTTTCAACAACGTATAAGCAGGGCGAATATTAGGACATTTACCAAAAGGGCAACATCCGCAGTATATTACCACTTCGGTGTTTTTAGCGTATGGCGCTACGGTGGTCTTTATTTTCGCAAGGTTTTCGGGCTCACTAATCGGACCGATATGAGTGGCGCCTTTAATATCTTCTACACTGCCTATGTTAAATATTACAGGCGCTTTGTTCGATTTGATTAGAGAGTTAAGCTCGCCGGGTTCCATTAACTCCGTAGGTTTCCATGGCGTAGCGGTGCCGGGCATTGACATACTGGCGGATACCTGGGCCTTAGCTGCAAAAATGCCAAAGCACAACAAAAGAGTGGCGAACAGATTTTTCATACATCAAAGATAGGTATTGCAGGCTATTAATTATTAAGCGTGGTAAATCCGCCGTCGATAGGATAATCAACCCCGGTAATAAATGCCGCTTCGTCGCTGCATAGGTACAATGCTAACGTGGCGATCTCCTGGGGGTTAGCCATGCGTCCAATAGGCTGCGTTTTTGATAGTTTTACAAACATTTCCTCTATATTATCAGGATAATTCTTTTGCAAAAAGCCGTCAACAAAGGGGGTGTGCACGCGCGCCGGCGATATGGAATTGCAGCGGATATTCTCGCCGATATAATCTTTAGCCACGCTCATAGTCATAGAGCGTATGGCCCCTTTAGCTGTGCTGTATACAAATCTTTCGGCTATCCCAACCAGAGCAGATACTGACGACATATTTACAATAACACCCCCGCCGTTGGCCCTTAATTTGGGTATCGCGGCAAAAAGGCAGTTGTACGCGCCTTTTACAATCACGCTCATCACTTTATCAAAATCTGCTTCGGGAGTGGTATCGGCTTTGCCAATATGGGCTATGCCCGCGTTATTGATCAGGATATCTAAAGACCCTATCTTTTCAAAAATAGCTAAGACAGCCTGGTGATTAGATACATCGCAAACATGGGCCGTCGCGTGCCCGTTATTCTGCCGTATCTCTGCTACGGTAGCGTTGGCCTGGTGCTCGTTCAGATCTATAATATGGATCTCTGCGCCATGCGCAGCCAACAACACGGCTATTGCCTCGCCTATGCCGCTACCCGCTCCGGTTATTACCGCTTTTTTATTTTGTAGTGAAAACATATCGCCCGTTATTTTTACAAACTTACACCCCGTTTCCACGGAATAAAATCATCCTGGTTAAGCTGGACAGCTTTTGGTATTTGCCTTCCGCTGGCCGCTTCAATGCAGTACTCCAAAATGTCTTCGCCCATCTCTTCTATTGTTTTTTCGCCACGTATAATGGCGCCGGTATCAATGTCGATTATATCTGCCATGCGTTTAGCCAAAGCGGAATTGGTTGCCACTTTTATGGTTGGGCAAACCGGGTTTCCGGTTGGTGTACCCAAGCCTGTGGTAAACAAAATAAGCGTTGCTCCCGCTGCTGCCTTACCTGTAGTAGCTTCCACATCGTTGCCGGGTGTGCAAACCAAACTAAGGCCGGGTTTGGTTACCGGCTCCGTATAATTAAGTACATCAACAACCGGCGATGTGCCCGCTTTACGCGCAGCACCGGCCGATTTAATAGCATCTGTTATCAAGCCATCCTTAATATTACCCGGCGAAGGGTTCATAAAAAAACCGGAGCCGTCGCGATGAGCCATCGCGTCGTAATCGGTCATTAGTTTGATGAATTTTTCGGCAGTTGGTCGGTCAACTGATCTGTCTATCATTTCCTGTTCAACACCACACAATTCAGGGAACTCGGCTAACAATACTTTAGCGCCTAATGCCACCAGCAGGTCAGCGCAATAACCCACTGCAGGGTTGGCCGAAATACCGCTAAAGCCATCACTACCACCGCATTTAACGCCCACGGTTAGTTTATCCAGAGGAGCCGGTGCGCGTTCTATTTTATTGATCTCAATAAGTCCGTTAAATGTTTGGCGAATGGCTTGTTTTATAAGATCCTCTTCGCTTTGCGAGCTTTGCTGTTCAAACGTAAAATATGGTTTGCTAAAGTTCGGATCTCTATCCAAAAGCTCCTGCCTAAACTCATCCAGCTGTAAGTGCTGGCAACCCAAACTTAGCACCGTTATACCTGCTACGTTAGGATGATCGGCATAAGCAGCCAGTAATTTACTCAGTACTAAAGAATCCTGACGGGTGCCGCCGCAGCCACCGGTATGATTTAAAAACTTTATACCATCCACATTTTTAAAAACCCGGCTGGCCTTATGTGCAGACGATGGCTCAAGGCTGATATTGTTTATATCCTCGCCATTTTGAAAAGCCTGCACCAGCTGGTGGGTATAAGCCTTGTATTTGGCATCAACAGAATAACCCAGCTCGCTATGTAAAGCTTCTTTTATAATATCCAAATTCCGGTTTTCGCAGAACACGGTTGGGATAAACAGCCAGTAATTTGCCGTGCCCACCGTACCGTTTTGCCTGTGATAACCATTAAAGGTGTGCCCTTTAAATTTACCTGCATCCGGCGCTTCCCATTTGTAATCAACATCTCGATAAAAATAAGGCTCGGCAGCATGTTTTATGTTATCCACGCTCATGCGCATGCCAGTTTTTACATCATGTTGTATCTTCCCCACTAATACGCCGTACATATACACCTCATCGCCGGTACGCATATCCTGCATAAAAAACTTATGCTTGGCGGGTACCGGTTCAGCAATTGTATAGGTTTTGCCTTCAAAAGCTACCTGTTGGCCCGTTTGCAGATCCTGCAGGGCTACAAGTACATTGTCGGCTTTGTTTATTTTTAATACTAAATTCATTTCAACACTTATATTTTAACTGCTATAGGAGCCTCTTTTACAACCGGCTGCCATTTTTTCCATCCGTAAAATAATATCACCAGAAAGCATAACATTGGCACTACGTAACCGTATCGGATTGCCCCTGTAACGTCAGATACATAACCCAATGCCAAAGGTAATAAAGCGCCACCTACAATTGACATTACAATTAATGATGAACCTAATTTGGTGTCTTTACCCAAACCGGCTATCCCCATTGAAAATATGGTGGGGAACATGATGGACATAAAAAAGCAAACGCCTATTATTGCGTATACACCAACCATGCCACCCGCCAATGCTGCGACGCCGCTTAATAATACGCAAGCAAGGGCATACAGCATCAATAAACGGTTAGGTGCTACAAATCGCATAAAGACTGTTCCGGCAAAGCGCCCCACCAAAAATGCAGATCCTGCAGCGCTTGAGTACCATTTCGCATCGCCCTCAACAATATCCGTTGAACCGGTTATATACCTGATAAAAAAGCTGATAACGCAAACCTGCGCTCCAACATAAAAGAACTGCGCTATTATGCCCCAGGTAAGGTGACTGTGTTTTAGCGCGTGCGATATGCTTGATCCTTCAATCTCTTCTTTGTTTTCTTTAATATCAGGCAGCTTGGTAAATACAACTACAACAGCTATCACGACAATCACTATCCCAATTATCATATAAGGGCCTTTAACGCTATCAACCTGTGCAGTTAAATACGCTTGCTTCTCAATAGCCGACATGGTGGCCATTTTAGCATCGCTGTCGCCTGTGTCTGTCATGATAAACCAACCGCCAACTAGCGGAGCTAAAGTAGCAGCAAGGCCGTTAAATGATTGAGAAAAGTTAAGGCGCTGAACAGATGTTTCAGGAGGACCCAAAATGGTAACATAAGGGTTGGCTGCTGTTTCTAAAAAAGTAAGGCCGCAGGCTATTATAAAAAGTGCGCCTAAAAAGAAAATATATTGCCTTGTATCTGCCGCAGGCAAAAACAAAAACGAACCAATGGCAAACAACACCAGACCTAAAATAATACCGTTTTTGTAGCCGAACTTGCGCATAAAGTAACCTGCCGGCAAAGCCATAGCGAAGTAGGCAGCGAATACCGATGAATCAATAAAAGCGGTCTGCAAGTCGGTTAGTGTAAATGCTTTTTTAAGGTGGGGGATAAGTATTGGATCAAGATTATGTATAAATCCCCACAGAAAAAACAATGTGGTTACCATTATCAGCGGGAAAAGGTACCCTTTGGTTTGGGCAGCCTGCTGCGTAGTTGTTGGTTGGTGGCTCATATTTTGGTTTTATGGTTTTGTGCAAATTAAGGTTTTTTGTATTGATATATTTAATTGGTTGCCATGCGGGCGCATGCAGGTTTTATTTGAACAAAAGCGTATTGCAGCAAAGAAAAAATTGCTCGGTTTTTTGGCACTTAATTTTGGTATTATAACAGGGTTAACGTGCAAAGTAATAATAAAATTACATTTAAAAATTTAATCTTATTATCTAAATAGTAAGGGATATTACCCTTGGTGGGTAGTTTACAAACAATACCGCATTAGTTGTTGGGGGGGGGTGGCTCAGAGCCGGGGTGAGCCACGTGAGCCACCCTGAGCCACCCCTAAAATGGGGTTTTTTGCGCCGCCGATTGAAGCCTAGTGACGAGAAAAATGTTTAGTACGCTATTTATTTTATTTGCAAATGATTGATAAACAGGCGTTTTTTTTGTGTTAGCCAAGTTTTTACTGACAAAACAGTGTCACCACTTTGCATTAAAATATTGTTAAATGGTGGCAGTGCTTTGTTTTTTTGCTGACTGATTGGCAGGTTTTTACTCTATTCTCTACACCAAATTAAACTGCATTGCAAACACAGATCCTTCGCCCTCAACAGATTGCACTTTAATAGTGCCTTTATGCAATAGCATAATTTGTTTACACAGGCTGAGCCCAATACCGCTGCCGGTTTTTCGCGTGCTGAAAAAAGGTATAAAGATCTTATCTATCAACTCCGCCGACATGCCGGTTCCATTATCTGCAATTTTTATCAATTGCCTGCCCTCTTTTGAAACTTCGGCGCTAAGGGTAATTACAGGCTTGTCTGCAGCTTTTACGGCTTCAATAGCGTTTACCAGCAGGTTTATCAGTACTTGTTCAATCAGTTCCCGGTCGATATTTACCGCCATTTGGGTATCGCGTAAAACAATGTTCAGTTCTATGTTTTTTTGTGCGAGGGTTGGCTGCATCAGGCTGCTCAGGTTCTCGAACAGATCTCGTACTAACGTCTTTTTCAGATCGAGGCGGGTTATTTTATTCAGATTGCGATAGCTTTCTGTAAACTTTAACAGGCCCTCGCTGCGGCGTTTAATGGTGTCAATGCCCAGCTCCAAGTCGTCCAGGTCGGTGCCGCCATTGTTTTTTTCGCTATATAGTTTAAGGCGATTTTTTAAAGTATCAGCCAATGATGAGATAGGCGCCACCGAGTTCATTATCTCGTGCGTCATTACGTTCAATAGCTTTTGCCATGCCTTTGATTCGGTCTCGTCTAACGCTTCGCTGATGTTTTGAAAAGCCAGCAGTTTGTATACCTTATCGTCGCTGCGCATAATACTTGCGGTAAGCAAAATTTTAACTACCTGCTGGTTACGTGTTATAGCCACCACTTTACTGTCGCCGGGCTTTAAGGCCACCACAGCATTATAAAGATCTTCATCGCGCTTTTGCAGCGATTGAATAGTTTTTAAATAAGGAATGCTGAATATATTTTTAAACGATTCGTTCATCCAGCCTATGGTGCCGGTTTCCTGCTCGTAGGATATGATGCCGGTATCAACCAGCTCCAGTATTTTTTGCAGATATTGGTATTGTGTTTCGCGTTCGCGACTTATGGTTTTAAAGGTGCTGTTGATATCGTTAAAGCCCTTACGCAGAGGTTTAAGCTCAACGGGGGCCTTGTTCACATCAAAATGTCTTGAAAAATCGCGGTAGTGTACTGATTCGGCAAACTGTTCCACCTCGTTATGCGCCTTTTTCTGAAAACGCAGCATATCAGTTAATATAAACAGGGTTATAGGAATGGCGATGATCAGCATTTCATACCAGCCTCTTACAATTATAACACTCAGCCCCAGCAGACTTAAAAACAACAGCGTTACGCGCAGCAGCAGGCGCATTTCGTATCCTCTAAATATCATACTTGCTTAATCTGCGGTATAGCGCCGTGCGTGTTAATCCCAACTCTTTGGCAGCACGGGTAATATTGCCATTGTGCTTATCAATAACCCGCATAATGGTGTTTTTCTCCACCATGCTCAGCGGCATATCGTCGGCCATTTCCGGTTCGGGTGCCGAGTTTTCTATGGAAGAAAATATCAGATCATTTGCCGTCAGCACATCACTATCGGCCATAATTACGGCACGCTCCATGGTATATTGTAACTCGCGCACGTTGCCGGGGTAGTGATAGCTGTTCAGCTTTTGTAAAGCACCCGCGTCAAAACTAACCGCCGGCTTTAAATATTTGGTGGCATAGGTAGATGCAAAATGTTTAGCCAATAACACAATATCATCATTACGCTTACGCAGCGGGGGCATGGTTACCTCAACGGTGTTGATGCGGTAGATAAGATCTTTGCGGAAACGTTCGTCGCTGGCCAGTTCTTGTAAAGGCAGATTGGTCGCGCATATCAGCCTGATATCTATATCAACGGGCTTATTGCTACCCAGGCGCGTAACCTGCCTGTTTTGCAATACGGTTAGCAATTTGGCCTGCTGCCTCAATGATATATTACCTATCTCGTCCAGGAAAAGCGTGCCCCCGTTGGCATCCTCAAACCTACCTGAACGGTCCTCCCGCGCATCAGTAAATGCACCCTTTTTATGCCCGAAAAGCTCACTTTCAAAAAGCGTATCAGTAAGCGCGCCAACGTCAACTTTAACAAAGGGTTTGCCCGCACGTAAAGAGCGCTCGTGAATGGCCTTTGCTATCAGGTCTTTGCCCGTGCCGTTCTCTCCCAATATCAAAATGTTGGCGTCGGTAGGGGCAATTTTGCTCACCTTTAAAAATATATCCTGCATCACATCCGATTCACCAAGTAAGGTAGTGGTTGAGCCGGCGCTTTTTGCAGAGCTGCTTTTTGTTGGTTTCCCGCTGTCTTTTTTATCTAAAAGCTCCTTAATTATCTCTGTGAGCTTGTCGTTGTGCCATGGCTTTACAACAAAATCAGCAGCGCCTTCTTTTAATGACCGTACTGCCAGGTCAATATCGCCGTAGGCGGTTATCATGATGACGATGGCATCTGGCTTCCATTCCTTTATCTTGCGCAGCCAGTATAAGCCTTCGTTGCCGGTGTTAATGGCGCTGTTAAAGTTCATGTCCAGCAAAATAATATCAATGGTATTGCGCTGTAGCAGGCTGTTTAAGTTCTCCGGGTTTTTCTCGGTGATCACTTCCCCTGCTTCGGTTTTAAGCAGCAGCTTAACCGCGGTGAGTACATCGGGGTCGTCATCAACAATTAAAACAGTGGCTTTTTTTAATAACATACCGGTAAGGCTGAAAATTTAATAAATGTAATTTTATTTTATGCAGTTCAGCAATATTATAACCGTAAATATAAGGCGCTGGATAACAATTTTTTGCGTAAAATAGAACATGCATAAAGTGTATCACAACCGTACACCTGCTGTTGCAAAACCGAACGTGGTTTAACTAAATTACTTATTTATAAATTTGATTTACAGTTACTTGCAGCTTGGCACGTTGTTTTATAAACAGGGTTAATATATATCGTCATTTTTAATATTGTGGACAGAAAAATTGAACAAAAAAGGTGGAATAGCAAACGTATTTTAACAGTTGGCGGGATTACCGCGCTTGTTTTACTCATAGCGTCCAGCATTTATTTTACATCGGGCAAAAGCAAGTTGGATGTTGATACCGAACGCATAACCGTAAGCGAAATAACCAAAGGGCCTTTCCAGGTAACTATACCGGTAAACGGCCTGGTAATGCCAATAACCACCATATACCTTGACGCGATTGAGGGCGGCCGTGTAGAGGAATTGTTTGTAGAAGATGGCGCTAACCTAAAAAAGGGCGACCCTATCCTCAAACTATCCAATACAGACCTTGAATTGAGCTTAGCTAACCAGGAAACAGCAGTTTACGCTGCGCAAACACAGATCCGTATTCAGCAAAATAATGCCGAGCAAAACACAATTGGCAAGCTTAACCAAATGGCCGATGCGGATAACGCATTCCGAGAGGCTGAGCGCTTGTACAAGTTAAACAAACGTTTGTATGATCAGAAAGCTATCGGATCGCAGGAGTATCAGCAATCGTCAAACACATACCAGTATGCCTTAAACCGTTACAACCTTACTAAACGCATACTTAAGCAAGATAGCCTGCTTATAACCGACCAGAAACAGCAAACCCGCGAGCAGTACACCCAAATGCGCAATACGCTTAATTTAATGCGCCAAAAGGTAGCCGATCTTACCGTTCGTGCGCCGGTTGACGGGCAGTTGACGTCATTAGATGCGGAGATAGGGCAAAATAAAAACAAGGGTGGAAGGTTAGGGCAGATAGATGTACTATCAGGCTTTAAGGTGCGCGTTGATGTAGATGAGCATTATATCTCGCAAGTATATGCGGGCTTAACAGGCACCTTTAGTCTGGCTGATAAACCTTACACGCTCAAAATAAAGAAAGTATTTACGCAGGTGGCCAACGGCAAGTTTCAGGTTGATATGCAGTTTGTTGGCAATGTACCCCCGGGCATCCGCCGCGGGCAGAGTTTGCAAATATTGCTGGCGCTGAGCGATGAATCAAAGCAGGTGTTATTGCCCAAAGGCGGTTTTTATCAGCAAACAGGAGGCAACTGGATCTTTAAAATGAGCGAGAACGGTAAAATGGCGTACCGGGTTGACATACAACTGGGCAGGCAGAATACTGAATATTACGAAGTGTTGCAGGGCCTTAAACCGGGAGAAAAAGTGATCACCTCCAGCTACGAGAATTACGGGGATATACAGGAATTGGTATTGCAGAAATAAACACAGACATAAAACTTAAACTAAAAGCCCCTCCTTTAGGAGGGGTTGGGGAGGCTCAATGATAAAAATAACCGAATTAGAAAAATTTTACCGCACCGAAGAGGTGGAAACTATCGCGCTTAACAAACTGTCTATCGACATAAAAGAAGGCGAGTTTGTGGCCATAATGGGGCCGTCGGGTTGTGGTAAATCTACCTTGTTAAACATTTTAGGTTTGCTGGACGACCCGGATGGTGGCAGCTACCTCTTTAATGGTACAGAGGTGGCTCACTTTAACGAGCGCAAGCGTGCCGACCTGCGCAAGCACAACATCGGTTTTGTTTTTCAGAGTTTTAACCTGATAGACGAGCTTACCGTGTTTGAAAACGTGGAGTTGCCGCTGATCTATACCGGGGTGCCTTCCACTGAGCGGGTAGCACGCGTTGAGAAAGTGCTGGATAAAATGCAGATCATGCATCGGCGTAATCATTATCCTCAACAATTATCGGGCGGACAGCAGCAGCGCGTGGCCGTGGCCCGTGCGGTGGTAAATAACCCTAAGTTGATTTTGGCGGATGAGCCTACAGGTAACCTGGACAGCAGCAACGGCAACGAGGTAATGGAACTGCTTACCGATCTTAACGAACAAGGCACCACCATTATAATGGTTACCCACTCAGAGCACGACGCAAGGTATAGCCACCGTATTATCCGCTTGTTAGACGGGCAAACGGTGATGGAAAATATAATGATTTAAAAAAACTCCTCCCCTTTAGGGGAGGCAGGGAGGGGCAAATGATCAAGAACTACATAAAAATAGCTTTACGCACACTTTGGCGAGATAGGGCATATTCGCTGATCAACCTTATTGGTTTGGCTGTAGGTCTGGCCAGCGTAATTATGATCATGGCTTATGTGCGTTACGAATTGTCATACGACAAAAGTTATAGCAACCACCCACAGGTTTACCGCCTGTTAGAAGAAACCAAAACATCTGCCAAGGATGAAGTGACTACTTATACTTCGATGGGTTTGGGCGAAGTTTTGCAAAGGGAATTTCCGGTTGTGAAAAATTTCAGCTCCGTGGGAATGGGTAGTCTGCAGTTAAAGTATCGTGACGAAAATATTAAACTGAATGCAGTTTACGGCAGTGCGGGTTTTTTCAAATTATTTAATTTCAAATTTATAAGCGGCAACGCCCAAACCGCACTTAAAGAGCCCGGAAGCATAGTACTTACCGAAAGCGCGGTAAAGCATTTTTTTACAGACAAAAATCCAATGGGCCAGTATATCGCGGGTGGTTATGGCCGACAAAAGCGTGTTACCGGTATTGTTCAGGACATTCCGGCTAATATGCATTTTGCCGGAGATGTAATTGTTTCTGATGAAAGTAGCGATGACACTAAAGAGATCAAATGGGGCTATACGGCTATGCATTATATACTGTTAGATAAGAGTGTTGACCCTAAAAAGTTTGAGGCTTCTATAAAATCTATTCATGAGCGGTATAACTTCCCTAAAAACCTAACAATTTACTTACAGCCGGTTACCGATATACATTTGCACTCGCATTTTGAACAGGAATTAATGCCTAATGGCGATGTAAAATACATTTACATTTTTTTATGCATCGCTTTTTTAATATTGATTATTGCCTGTATTAATTATGTTAATTTAACTACGGCCCGCTCATTGCACAGGGCGCGCGAAATAGGCTTACGCAAAGTGTTGGGCGCATTAAAGAAACAACTTATAGTACAGTTTCTTACCGAATCTTTTTTATTTTTTATATGCAGCACATTGCTGGCAGTAGTTATAGCATTTGCAGCCTGGCCGGTATTTTCTGCAAAAATAACGCCCTACCAAAACGTACTGCCTTTGTTTGATATTTATTTAACCTTAGGCATATTTTTAGTGGTAGTAATAGGCGGATTGTTAGCTGGCGCTTACCCCGCTTTCTTTTTGTCGTCTGTGCAGCCGGTTAAAGTGTTAAGGGGTCTGGCCAAATTTGGTTTGAATATAAGTTTGCGTAAGGCACTTGTTGTTTTGCAGTTTGTTATTTCGGGTGTGCTAATCGTGTCAACCATAGTGGTGCATCAGCAGCTCAATTACATTAGCGATGCTCGCCTCGGGTTTGATAAAGACAACCTGATATCTCTTAATTTAAGCTCTCAAAAAGTCAATCCAACTACTTTTAAAAACGAATTATTAAAAAATAGTGCAGTGCAGGGGGCAGCTTTTGCGACGTGGAACATTGGTAGTAGGTATGGTGCACAGGCAAGCATGGAAGCAGAAACCGATAGTACAAAGCTGTTAGAGTTTAATTTTATCGATGCCGACAAAGATTTTATAAGTACGCTAGGCATTGATTTGATATCAGGCAGAGATTTTTCCACCGCTTTTTCAAATGATGTGTTTAACATGGATTCACTTTTCAGAACGCCGGGAGCGTTAACGGAAGAAGCTTTGGCATCAAGATCAATTATTCTAAATCAGGAAGCTGTTAAGTTATTAAACATTAAAAGTCCGGTTGATACGGTTTTAAGGTTGGGTGCTATACAAGGTAATGTTATAGGCACCGTGGCAAATTTTAACGGTTTATCTCTGCATCAGCAAATACCAGCTGTGGTTATAAGGAGTACAAAAGGTCTGAAGTACGGCCAGCTGTTTATTCGCATTTCGCCCAATAACACCCAAAAAACTGTTGCCTATATTGAAAGCCAATGGAAGAAATTTTATCCAGATATGACTTTTGAGTTTGCCTTTGTTGACGATAATCTTCAAAAGCTATACACTGCTGATAGGCGACTCGGTACGCTATTTACCACATTTTCTTCGCTGGCTATATTGATAGCATGCCTTGGTTTATTTGGTTTAATATCATTAACAATACAAAACAGGGTAAAAGAAATAGGTATACGCAAGGTAATGGGAGCCAGCGTTACCAATATTACAACGATGCTTTCCTCTGATTTTTTAAGACTCGTTGCACTATCATTTGTCATTTCGTCGCCTATTGCGTGGTACGCCATGAATAAATGGCTGCAAAGTTTTGCTTATCGCATTGAAAAACAATGGTGGGTATTTGCTTTGGCAG
>CBFGNU010000109.1:0-11927 GCA_965650195.1 uncultured Mucilaginibacter sp.
TTTCCGCATCGTATAACAAGCGCATGGGTTTGCCTTTTTTTCTTTTATCCAGACTTTTAGATAAGGCATCAATAAACTTTTCGCTAACTACTTTATCCAGGTCCAGTTCTGCGTCACGGGTTAGCTGTATGGAATATGCCTCTATTGAGTCATGTTCAAAAATGAAAAAGATATCTTCTAAACTATATCTAATCACATCATCCAGCAGAATAATGAACTTTAAGTTATTAGTATCCGGCAGTACTATAAACCTCGAAAGGTTGTCAGGTATCTCTATCAGAGCATAGTTTACCTTGCTATCGCGGGTTAGTTTAACAAAAAAGTAAATAGCACGATCACGTAGCTCAGGTAATGGCTTGCTGCTATCTAACATCACCGGTACAAGCGTAGCCAGCAGCTTTTCGCGGAAATAATTTTTTACAAACGTACCGCGGGCAACGTTAAGCTGCTTATCATTGAGCAGGAAGATCTTCTCTTCTGCAAGCTCTTTTATAATTATGTTCTCGTAAAGGTTATGGAACTTACGTTCCTGCTTTACAACGACATTCTTTATCTGGTTAAGCAGCTTTTTAGGGTTATAGCCTAAAATCTCCTTAGCCTTTATATTTAGATTGGTAAGTCTGCTTAGTGTGGCCACCCGTACGCGATAAAACTCGTCGAGGTTAGATGAAAATATGGCCAGGAATTTAATTCTTTCAATAAGTGGAACGGTCGGGTCGGCAGCCTCCTGCAAAACGCGTTCGTTAAAAAACAGCCAACTTATTTCCCTGTTAACTAAAGGTATATGCTTAATATCCATAGAATCATTGCCTGCCCGCGGGCATTAAATGCAAAGCTGCTTATTTATTTGTTAACTTAATATTAAGAGATTGGTATATTGAATGTTTTGTTTAATATACATCAATTAATTTTCAACAATTTAAAATGCTCATATTGCATTAACTTTGCAGCCTTTAATATAACCTTTATTTATGCCAACTTTTGATATTGTAAGCAAAATTGATGGACAAACTTTAGATAATGCCATTAATACCGCTAAAAAAGAAATACTGAACCGTTATGACTTTAACGGATCGCAAAGCTCTATTGAGCTGGATAAGAAAACTAACGTGGTAACAATTGTTACCGAAAATGATATGCGTATAAAAGCCATCCAGGATGCTATCATCAGCCGTATGGTTAAGCAGCAGCTTGACCCTAAAGCACTTGATTTTGGCAAGGAGCATTATGCATCAGGCAATATGATTCGCAAAGAGATACAGATAAAAGAGGGAATTGACAAAGAAGCAGCCAAAAAGATCGTTAAAAAAATAAAAGACAGCGGCTTAAAAGTTCAGGCATCTATTATGGAAGATCAGGTACGGGTACAGGCTAAAAAGATAGATGACCTGCAAGCAGTTATTGCGTTATGCAGAAAGGATGATTTTGGCCAGCCGCTACAGTATATTAATATGCGCGATTAATCTATACCGCCGCGTATAAATAAAAATAGCGATGGGTTTTAAACCCATCGCTATTTTTGTTTGCGGTTTTGGGAGTTAGTTACCCAACTCCGACATAAATTTTATCCGCATCAGTTGCACTTCTTCGCGTGTGTAATCTTCTGATCCCAGTTCAACCAAAGCATCATCAATAGAGTCTATCTCCGCCTTGCGGAAATAATCAAATACTTCTTCCTGCTTGTCCTCATCTATAACCTCATCAATATAATAGTTAAGGTTAAGCTTGGTGCCCGAGTTAACAATGGTTTCTACCTCCTTTAAAACTTCTTCGTAAGTAAGGCCCTTTGAAGCGGCAATGTCATCCAGATTCAAATGGCGATCGATATTTTGAATAATGAATACTTTAAGCGCTGATTTATTGGCAGCGCTCTTTATCACCATATCAACCGGACGGTCTATATCATTATCCTCAACATATTTCTTTATCAGGTCGATGAACGGCCCGCCAAACTTCATGGCCTTGCCCGCTCCTACACCTGAGATCTGGCGCAGTTCCTCCTGACTTATCGGATAGTGCGTGCACATCTCCTCCAACGACGGATCCTGGAACAATACAAAAGGCGGCAGGTTTTTCTGCTTGGCCATTTTTTTCCGCAGATCCTTCAGCATTTGCAGCAATTGCGAATCAAGTGCGCCGCCGCCTTGTTTAGGGCCGTCTTCGCTATCATCGTCATCCGCAGGTTCAATAACGCGGTTCATTACAAAACGTATGCTATGCGGATTCTCTGAAAACGAATGCCCCAGTTTGGTTAACTGCAATAAGCCATATTGATCAATATCTTTTGAGAGATAATTATTCAACAAAGCCTGGCGCAGTAACGAGTTCCAAAGCATTTCGCCGTCCGCTTTGCCCGATCCAAAAAGATCAAGCAAGTGGTGTTCGTAATTATGTATCTGCGGCCCGTCAATGCCCATCAAAATATTAAATATATGATGATCATCAAACTTTTCGCCGGTCTGTTTTATAATGCTAAGTGCCTTATGCAGGTGTTCTTCGCCATCAAAATGCTGTTTTGGTGCGCAGCAGTTGTCGCACATGTTGTTACAGCCTGCTTCATTAAAGTTCTCGCCAAAGTAATGCAGTAATTGCTTACGCCTGCACACAGAAGATTCTGCATAATCAATAACTTCTTTTAATATCTGTGTACCGATCTCGCGTTCAGCAACCGGCTTATCCTTCATAAACTTTTGCAGCTTGTCAATATCCTTTTGCGAATAAAATGCCACACAAACACCCTCGCCCCCGTCACGGCCGGCACGACCGGTTTCCTGGTAGTACCCTTCCATGCTTTTAGGCACATCATGGTGTATCACGTAACGCACATCCGGCTTGTCAATACCCATACCAAAGGCAATGGTAGCCACAATAACATCAACATCCTCCATCAGGAATTTATCCTGTGTATCCGCGCGCACTTTAGCATCCAAACCGGCATGATAAGGCAATGCCTTTATACCGTTTAAGGCAAGCACTTCGGCAACTTCCTCCACCTTTTTACGGCTAAGGCAATAAATAATGCCAGATTTACCGGCATTCTGTTTAACGTATTTAACAATCTCTTTATTTACGTTGCGTTTTGCACGTACCTCATAAAATAAGTTAGATCTATTGAACGATGATTTAAACACCATCGCATTGTTCATTTGCAGGTTTTTTTGGATATCCTGCTGAACTTTTGGGGTGGCCGTGGCGGTAAGGGCAATAATTGGAATATCGTCTCCTATATTACTGATAACCTGGCGTATTTTACGATATTCGGGCCTGAAATCATGTCCCCATTCTGATATACAATGCGCCTCATCAACCGCTACAAACGATACCTGGTTAAGGCGAAGAAAATCAACATTCTCTTGTTTGGTTAAAGATTCAGGTGCAACATAGAGCAATTTGGTTTTGCCGCTCAGCACATCCTCTTTAACACGTACTATATCTGCTTTTGTTAGAGATGAATTTAAAAAATGTGCTATGCTGTCTGATCCGCCAAATGCACGTAACTGATCTACCTGGTTTTTCATCAAGGCAATCAGCGGTGATATCACTATCGCGGTACCCTCACTCATCAAAGCCGGTAACTGATAACACATTGATTTGCCGCCGCCGGTTGGCATGATAACAAAAGTGTCATTACCCGCCAATATGTTGGTAATGATCGCCTCTTGTTCTCCTTTGAAATTATCAAACCCAAAAAAGTTTTGAAGATTATCAAAAAGCGACTTTTTGGTTTCTATCATTCTGGTATTCTGTATTAGTTATAAAAGTTTAAAGTAACAAAATTTTATCAATAAACGATAGATTTACTTATAAATTTTATACTGAAATGATTATTTATGACAATTGTATGCAATTGTCATAAATTTGATAAAACTAGAATTGAACACTCTTATTTTACACTATTAACACGCCGATAACAATTCTATTAAAACTAAAAACTGTTGCCTTAATCAAAAACAATTCGTTTATTTATTTCTTTTATCTGCGGCATTGAAGCGATGTTTTTTTTGACGTTGCTTTGAATTATTATTTCCACATTTGCAGCTTGAATGCTTAAACTATTTCCACATTAAAAATGAATAAAAATTATTACGCCATAATAATGGCAGGCGGTATTGGAAGCCGCTTTTGGCCCATCAGCAGAACATCACATCCTAAACAATTTATAGACATATTAGGCACAGGTAAAACTTTGATACAGAATACCTACGACCGGTTTTTAAAGGTTTGCCCAAAAGAGAATATTTATGTAGTAACCAACGAAAATTATACATCGTTGGTAAAGGCACAATTGCCTGATATGGCCGATAACCAGATACTGACCGAGCCTGTTATGCGCAACACCGCGCCCTGTGTTGCTTATGGATGTTTTAAAATAGAAAGCCTTAATCCGGATGCTTGTATTGTAGTAGCACCGTCAGACCATTTAATACTTGATGAACAGGCATTTGTTAATACGATTGAAAAATCCTTAAAAGTAGCCTCAGAGAAAAACTGCCTGATCACATTAGGGATAAAACCATCTCGCCCGGATACCGGTTACGGATATATTCAGTATACCAACACAACAATAGACGAAGATTTCCATAAGGTAAAAACCTTTACAGAAAAACCAACGCTTGATATAGCGAAAACATTTATTCAGAGCGGCGACTTTTTGTGGAATGCCGGCATATTTGTTTGGTCGGCTAAGGCGATAGTTAAAGCATTTGGACAGTACCTGCCAGACATGAACGATATCTTCGCAGATGCCCGACCCTATTACAATACCGACAAAGAACGCAATCACGTTAACCAGGCGTATATGCAGTGCACCAATATTTCTATAGACTATGGTATTATGGAAAAAGCGGACAATGTGTATGTGTTGCCATCGGAATTTGGATGGTCTGATCTGGGTACATGGGCCTCGATTTACGACCTGACTGAAAAAGACTACGTGGGAAATGCTGTTATACCTTCTGAAAAGGTGATCATGTACGATTCATCAAACTGCATGGTTAACGTACCCGAAGACAAATTAGTGATACTGCAGGGTCTGCATGATTTTATTGTAGTAGAATCAAACAACACGCTATTGATCTGCCCACGCGACCAAGAACAAAACGTTAAAAAAGTGGTTGCTGATGTGAAGCAGCAGTTTGGGGTTAAGTACATTTAGCCGCCTCCTCCATAGGAGTCCATTGGACTAAAAGGGGAACCAAAACGCAAAACGCTCTGATTTTCAGGGCGTTTTTGTTGGAAATCAAATTATATATATCTTTAAGATATATAAACCGCCTTCGTTCCTCCTTTAAGGGGTTAGGGGGCATAACCTTCAGCAATTATGGATCCATCGTTAATTAACTGGCCGGCCGTTTTAGTAGCGGCATTATCATCATTTATGGTTGGCGGCATTTGGTACAACCCAAAAGTATTTGGCAACACCTGGATGAAAGAAAGCAAACTCAAAGAAGAGGAATTGAAAGCCGCCAGTCAGGGTAAAATATTTGGCTTTACAGCGCTTTTCTCGCTTATTATGGCGGCTAACCTGGCGGCGTTTCTTGCTGAGCCGTCTACTACTGTTTGCTGGGGCGCTACGGCGGGCTTTCTGGCCGGCATTTGGGGTTTCTCGGCCATAGCCATACACAGTCTGTTTGAGCTGCGCAGCTGGAAGCATATCTTCATTAACGGGCTTTACACCATTGTATCACTTACTTTAATGGGAGCTATTTTGGGGGCGTGGCGGTAGCCCCCTCCGCCCCTTAAAGGGGGAACTTTCATCCTACCTTTATTCAATACTTAACCTACTGAATAAGCATTTTTGTTGCTTTATTTTTTTCCTACCTTTAATTCAACCAATCGTTCCCCCTTTAGGGGTTAGGGGGCTTAACCTACGTTTTATGAAAGCAAAATTCAAAATTTACGCGACCGCTTTGTTAGCGTTTGCTGTAATTACAGCATTTACTTCAATTAAAAAAACTGCCGTTGATATTAAGGACCTTAAAGGCGCATGGGAATACGGTCCTGCCGAAAAGCGCACGGTTATGATCAATACCGACAAAATATTCTCAGTAGCGGTTTACGATCTGCCCGGAAAGAAATTCATCAGTTCATATGGTGGTACCTGGCGTGTTGAGGGAAATAAACTGATCCAAAAAATAGAGTGGAATAATCTTGATGCACAACAGGTGGGCAAAGAAGTTACAACTGATATTACTCTATCAGGAAGGAAACTAAGCTTTGTGGCATCAAAAGAAAACTGGATTAAGGTTGACGATGGGAAAGCAGATGATCTTACGGGTGCCTGGGTGATAACAGGAAACTATGTGAATGATAAAGTAACCAAGCGCCCAAGCCCGTTTGTGCCGCGCAGAACCATGAAAGTAATTGCAGGTGGCCGTTTCCATTGGATAGCTTATAACGTTGAAGCCAAACAGTTTATTAACGCGGGTGGTGGCGGGTATACCGCCAAAGATGGCAAATACACCGAACAGATAGAATTCTTCACTAAAACGCCTGAAAGCGTGGGTAAATCGCTTGCCTTTCAATATTCTTTTGTTGATGGCGACTGGCGGCACCGCGGCGAAAAATCAACCGGTGGGCCACTGGATGAATGCTGGACGAAACGGGAGACATTGGAGAAATAATTAAATGGAGATTATTATAAAGGGAGGTTTGATAAAGAACATTGACGACTTTCATAAAACAATAAAACGACAATTAAATTTCCCTGATTACTACGGTGAAAATTTAGATGCGCTTTGGGACTGCGTTAGGTGTATCGACCCGCCTTGCCATATTATTTGGGAAAATCACAAAAAGAGCAAAACCTAGTTAGAATCTTATTTTGAAAAAATACACGACACTTTTGAGGAAGCGGAAATAGAATTACACGGATTTAAAGTAGACTACCGATAGGTTGTCAGAATTTCCCCCTCCCCTTTAGGGGAGGCCGGGTGGGGCACAAAAAAATCCTCTTTCGCCTAAACGAAAGAGGATTCATTATTTATAATACCCTTAGGGTTTCAGGGGTCAGTTAGGAATTAAAAACCTGGTCGAATTGATTAACCGAGTCTTTGCTCTCTAAAGTAGAATGCCCCATTAAAAACTCGTCAACTTTACGGGCGCATTCTCTGCCTTCAGATATTGCCCAAACAACAAGCGACTGACCGCGGCGCATGTCGCCTGCAGCAAACACTTTGCTTACGTTGGTACGGTAAACGCCTTCTTTAGCGTTCACATTTTTACGTGCGTCAACCTCAACAGCCAGATTTTCCAGCATGCCTTCAAACTGCGGATTAAGGAAACCCATTGCCAGGAACACTCTTTGGCAAGGTATTTCACGCTCAGAGCCTTCTACTTCGGCAAATTTAACCGGGCGGCCCATAACGTCCAACTCCCAGCTAACATCAGCCACTTTTAACGCTCTTAGCTCGCCGTTCTCGTCGCCTAAAAACTCTTTAGTGTTAACACCCCAGAAACGCTCAACGCCTTCCTCGTGCGATGTAGTGGTCTTTAAAACCATCGGGTAAGTTGGCCAAGGCATGTTCGGTGTACGTTCTGAAGGCGGTTGCACCATCACTTCAAATTGCTTTACAGACTTAGCACCCTGGCGGTTAGATGTACCAACGCAGTCAGAGCCTGTATCACCACCACCAATAACTACCACATCTTTGCCTGTGGCTAAAATATCTTCGGCGTTTATAGGCGAGTTACCTACACGTTTGTTTTGCTGCTTTAAAAACTCCATAGCAAAATAAACACCTTTTAACTCGCGTCCCGGAACAGGCAGGTTACGTGGTATAGTTGAACCACCGGCCAACACCACAGCGTCGCTGTTGCGCACCAATTCTTCGGCAGAAAGATCTTTTCCCACCTCAACATTAGTTTTAAAAACAACGCCGTCTTTTTCCATAACCTCCATACGGCGGTCAATCACATTTTTTTCCAGCTTAAAGTCAGGGATACCGTAACGTAACAAGCCGCCAATTTTATCGTCGCGCTCATAAACTGTTACTTCGTGACCGGCTTTTGCCAATTGTGCTGCAGCGGCAAGACCCGCAGGGCCTGAACCAACAACCGATACCTTTTTACCTGTTTTGATAAGCGGGGCGGTTGGCTTAACCATCCCTTTTTCATAAGCTATCTCAATGATGTGCTTCTCTATCTCTTCAATAGCTACCGGAGGTTTGTTTATACCTAACACGCAGGCCGACTCGCATGGAGCCGGGCAAATACGGCCGGTAAACTCAGGAAAGTTATTGGTTGATGATAGAATTTGATAAGCTTCTTCCCAGTCCTTATTATAAACAGCATCGTTAAATTCCGGAATGATATTACCCAGCGGGCAACCACTATGGCAAAAAGGAATGCCACAGTTCATGCAACGGGCCGATTGCTTGTTTAATTCCTCGTCAGAATATAAACTTTCAAATTCGTTATAATTCTTAATGCGTTCCGCAGGTGGTAATTTAGCAGGGAGTTTCCTGTCATACTCCTGAAAACCTGTAACTTTTCCCATCTATTAATTAACTGATTGTAATTCTAATTTTTCAATAACTTTCTTATACTCTCTAGGGAACACCTTGATGAAACGTTCAGAAACAACGTTCCAGTTTTTAAGGATATCCTGCGCCAGCTTGCTGCCGGTTAGGCTGATGTGCTTACGCAGCAAGGCACCGATCTGTTCTTCATCTTTCGCGCTAAGCGGATCAAGGTCAACCATTTCGGTATTGCAGTTTTCGGCAAAAGTACCGTCAACATCATACACCCAGGCTATACCACCGCTCATACCGGCTGCAAAGTTGCGGCCTGTTTTACCTAATATAAGAGCGATACCGCCTGTCATATACTCGCAACCGTGATCGCCTACGCCTTCAACAACTGTTGTAGCGCCAGAGTTACGCACCGCGAAACGTTCGCCGGCCATACCTCTTACAAACAACTCGCCTGACGTTGCGCCATAAAGCGCTACGTTACCAATGATAATGTTATCCTCAGGAACAAAAGTAGCTGTAGCATCAGGGTAGATAGCCAGTTGAGAGCCTGATAAGCCTTTACCTACATAGTCATTCGCTTCGCCTTCTAACTCAAAAGAAACACCTTTAGTTGAGAATGCGCCAAAGCTTTGACCGGCAGATCCTTTGAATTTATAATTAATGGTATTATCCGGCAAACCGGCTGAACCATAAATTTTTGATATCTCGTTTGATAGTAATGCGCCTATTGTACGGTCAGTATTCTTAACCTCGTAAGTACCAAATACTGGTGTTTTATCGGCTAATGCAGGTTTTGCATCTTCCCACAGCTTCCAGTCGATGATGTTGGCCATGCCATGATCCTGCTGCTCGCTGTTGTAAAGGGTTGAATTTTTATCGAAAGTAACCGGATGCAAAATGCCAGATAGATCTATCTTATTCGCTTTCCAGCTTTTTAAACCATCTTTTACTTTCAGGAACTGGATACGGCCAACCATCTCATTGATAGTACGGAAGCCTAATTCAGCCATAATCTCGCGCATTTCCTCTGCCATAAACTTGAACAGATTAACCACGTGCTCAGGTTTACCAGAGAATAGCTTGCGCAACTCAGGATCCTGGGTAGCAACACCTACCGGACAAGTGTTTAAATGACATTTACGCATCATTATACAACCACCTGCAACAAGGGCCGCAGTAGCAACACCCCACTCTTCGGCACCTATTAAACAGGCAATAGCCAAATCGCGGCCGGTTTTTAGCTGACCATCTGTTTGCAGCACAACGCGGCTGCGCAGTTTATTCTTTACCAGTGTTTGGTGTGCTTCGGCCAGACCAAGTTCCCAAGGTAAGCCCGCGTGTTTTATAGAGCTTATTGGCGATGCACCTGTACCACCATCGTATCCGGCGATCAAAATAACATCAGCGTGTGCTTTTGCCACACCTGCAGCGATGGTACCTACACCTGCCTTTGATACCAATTTAACATTGATACGTGCCTGGCGGTTAGCATTTTTAAGGTCGAAGATCAGTTGGGCTAAATCTTCAATAGAATAAATATCATGGTGTGGCGGCGGCGAAATCAAGCCAACTCCCGGAGTTGAGTGACGGGTTTTAGCAATCCAGTCATCAACTTTATGGCCCGGTAACTGGCCCCCCTCGCCTGGTTTTGCACCCTGCGCCATTTTTATCTGTAGCTCATCAGCATTGGTAAGGTAGTTTGATGTTACCCCAAAACGACCTGATGCCACCTGCTTAATAGCTGAACGCATGGAGTCGCCGTTTTCCATTGCCTGGTAACGCATCTCGTCTTCCCCACCCTCGCCGGTATTGCTTTTACCGCCAATGCGGTTCATGGCAATAGCCAGCGTGCTGTGTGCCTCGTGAGAGATAGATCCGAATGACATGGCACCTGTAGCAAAACGCTTCATAATGCTTTCTGCCGGTTCTACCTCATCAATTGAAATAGCTTCACGGTGATGAACAAAATCAAGCAATCCACGGATGGTATAATGCTTATCACTTTGCTCGTTAACGGCTTTAGCGTAGTTTTTGTAAACATTGTAATCGCCGCTGCGGGTAGCATGTTGCAGCAAGTGTACCGTAGTCGGGTTGAACAAGTGTTCTTCGCCACGGCGTTTCCACTGATAGATACCGCCTTCAGGCAGTAACTTACTTTCGGTTTTAGCACCAAAGCCAATGCGGTGTTTGCAAAGGGCCTCGCGTGCAATTTCGTCTATACCAAGGCCGCCAATGCGGGTAACCGCACCGCAGAAGTATTTATTAACTACGTCCTTGTTTAAACCTAATATTTCAAAAACCTGCGAACCGTGGTATGATTGCAATGTAGAGATCCCCATTTTTGAGAATATCTTTAACAATCCATCATTTACTGACTTAACGTAGTTCTTTAACAGGTATTTTTTATCCAGTTTGGTGTCGATAGCACCGGTTGCTTTTAAATTTTCAATGGTGGCCTGCGCCATGTATGGGTTAATCGCAGTAGCGCCAAACGCCAGTAAACAGGCAAAATGGTGTACTTCCCAAACGTCGCCTGCTTCGGCAATGATGCCTACTGCTCCACGCAAGCCTTTTTTAATAAGGTGGTGATGAACAGCAGATACCGCCAATAATGAAGGTATCGGCGCATGCTCAGAGTCTAAAGCGCGATCTGATAAGATCAATACTTCAAAACCATCTGCAACCGCATCTTCCGCATAGCGGCAAACACGCTCAATACCTTTTTGTAATGATCCCGGGTTACCATCTGCATTAAAATAAGTTTGCAGTGTTTTAGCATGAAACATCCCGGTATCAATACTGCGTACTTTTTCAAGCTGATGATTTTTAAGTATCGGATGTTTAAGTGTTACGCAATGGCAATGCATTTTATCTTCATCCAACAAATTGCCGTTGTTACCTATAAAGGTAGACAGGCTCATTACCAAACGCTCTCGTATTGGGTCAATAGGCGGATTGGTAACCTGCGCGAAGAACTGTTTGAAGTAACTTGAAAGGTGCTGAGGTTTATCTGACAAAATAGCCAGCGGAACATCAGTACCCATAGAACCTATTGGCTCTTTGCCGTCGAGCGCCATTGGTTTAATAATGGTCTCAATATCCTCGCGGGTGTAACCAAACACCTGCTGATATTTAAATATAGCGTCGGCGCTCAGGTCGCTAAACGCTATACGCGGCTCGGCAAGGTCTTCCAGTTTAATTTTATAGTTCTCCAACCAACGGCCATAAGGCTGACGTGAAGCTATTTGTTGTTTAATTTCTTCATCGGTAATGATCATACCTTTTTCGGTATCAATCAATAACATTTTGCCGGGCTGTAACCTGCCGTTCTTAACAATGATCTTAGGGTCTATCTTAATAGCGCCGGTTTCTGAAGCTGCAATTACGCGGCCATCACTGGTTATAATATCTGGTATAACTCGTCTTTTAGCTTTAAAATTTCACGCGCCGTAA
>CBFGNU010000110.1:0-11804 GCA_965650195.1 uncultured Mucilaginibacter sp.
CTATTTGAGCCTGTTAATATACTTCCATCGCAGTTTTGGCTTGCATTTATATCTGCCTTCAACAAAAGAATTGGTGACTATTGGTAAAGCCAATTTCTCGCTTACACTTAATAATATATCGGCTAATCTTCAACAGTCGGTAATTATTTTCGCCCTTGAGCATTATCATTCAAACCTTTTAGGGGCCTATGCTATTAGTGACAGGGTAATAGGCCAATGCCGCAATGCTTTTAATATCGTGTCAAATGCTGTTTATCCTAAAGCCGTCGCGCTATATAAATTAAACGAAGAGCAATGGGCAGCATTCAGAAAGAAAATGAAGAAGATTTTTTCTATAGTGGCATTTGGCGGAGCGGTTGTTATTTTTGCAATGGCTGATTTTGTTATTTACCCAATACTGTGCGAAGAACCCAATGCTGATGCAGTGCTGATACTAAGAATAATGGCTTTGGTACCCATAATAACGGCGTTCAATGTTTTTAGTATGCTTGATCTGATGTTAAAGCAAAAACGGCGTGCCATTTTTAATATTGCCATAGTGCTTGTGGTAATTGCTGTAACAATTGCTTACCTATCAGCCTATAGCGAAAATTTATACCTGATAGGCGCTTTCACAATCTTTATGGAGGGATCGGCCTGGTTGATGTATGAGTATGTAATTAAAAAAACAACAAAGATTCAAAATGCCTAAACCGGTTGCAGTTATTTTGTTGAACTGGAACACGCCTGTATACACCGCGGCGTGCATTAACTCGTTAATGACATATTGCGACGGGCGTGTTTTTGATATAATTGTTGCAGATAATGGGTCGACAGACAATTCCCTTGCAACGTTACAGGCGCAATTTCCGGATGTTATTTTTATTGATAACAAAAGTAACCTGGGTTTTGCGGAAGGAAACAACCGGGCGCTGATCTATAGCATTGAAAACGGCTATACCTATTCACTAATTATTAATACCGATACGCTTGTTGATGAAGATATTATAACTGCGTTGAGCCGGCATCTGGATGTTTATCCCGGAGCAGCTGCAGTACAGCCTGCAATTTATTGGATGCACGACAGAAGTAAAATATGGAACGGCAAGGGTGATTTTAACACCATAACGGGTGTGTAAGCTCTGCCACCAACCTGCCTACAGCTAATGATCTTGCATCTTTTAAACGCGCAAAGTGGGTTACCGGCTGCTGCACTTTACTCCGCAATAGCGCGCTGCAAAAAAGCGGCTTGTTTAACAAATTGTTCTTTTTGTATTTTGAGGATGCGGAACTCTCCTACCGTCTGCGCGACAATGGATTTGAACTGCATTATCTGCCATCGGTTAAAATGTACCATGAGGCGGGGGTATCAGCAAAATTATCCCCCCAAAAAAAAGAGGGAATGTTAAGTCCGGTAATACATTATTATGTTAGCCGCAACCATATATGGTTTTTGCGCAAATATGGCAACACTGCTTTTTTGCCCATATACGGTTTGCGTAATGCATTGTATTACGGTTCATTGTTTGTTTACTTTAAACTCCGCGGCCGCAATAAGAAGGCATCAAATTTAATAAAAGGATTAAAGGAAGGGCTTTTCACGCCAAAACACTTAATTTGGCCTACTGACTTCAATAACACCAATCTTAACTAGGCATGTTTGTTTTTACGGTCATTTTTGTCGCTTCGTTTATAGTAGCTTTCAGAGAGGTGTTGAAAGGGCGGCGCGACGGGGTGTTAACTTTTATTATCCTGGGTCTTTCTATGTATACCACAGCTATGTCTGTAGCGCATATGATCGGACTTAAACTGCTGGTGCCTGTTTTTCAATACTTTAAAGAGGTACTCATTCTTTGCACGCTCACCTTAAACGTCGTTAATTTAAAATACCGGCCCCGCTTTCATTTGATCGACTATGCAATTTTTTCGTTTTTGGCACTCACGCTTATATACGCTCTGCTACCCATTGGCGAACAAAGTTTTATCCAAAGGCTGCTGGCTCTTAAAAGTACATCGTTTTATATTGTAGTGTATTTTACCGGCAGGCTAATGGATCCTCAAAACGTATTCATCAGCAAGTATTTTAATTATCTGGTAATGCTTACCATAGCTGCCTGAGTTGTTTTATTGGACGAAATAATAATGAATCAGCATTTGCAAACTATGACCGGCTATGCTGATTACGTATTTTACTTTTTCAATTTTGAGCCGAGCGGCTCTTTTGGGTTAAGTACAACTTTTGAATCAGAGGGTGGATATCGGCGCTTTGCCAGTTTTTTTGCCAATCCTTTGGAACACGCTGGTGCCACCTTACTTGCATTATCAGTAATACTTGCTTTATATACCACCAACGAAAACAAATTTAAAATAAACAAACTCGGAATGGCAGCACTTGGAGCCAGTTTGCTTTCAATTATTTTTGCACTGTCGCGTGCGCCTTTGTTGTCTTATTTTTTAATAATATACGTTTATGCTTTAGTTACCCGGCATAAAGTTATAACACGCATGTTTCATGCCGGGGCCATTTGCGGGGTATTATATATTGCTTATTTGTTTAGCGATAAAACCACCCGCAACAGCGGATTAGTTGAAGTTTTAATGAACACCATTGATTTTAGTAATCCATCAAGCGTGGGCCACATAGTAGAATGGATAACCGGTATAAATGCGATGATCGGAAACCCGCTGGGTTTAGGCTTAGGTGCCTCAGGCCGCGTGGCCGGCAGTTTAGGCGAAAATATTGGCGGCGAAAACCAGTTTATTATTATTGGCGTTCAAGCCGGTGTGCTGGCATTATTACTGTATCTATGTATATATATAATGTTTGTGCGCACCAGTCTGAAAGGACTTCATTACCTCGAGGGGAAGGAACGCCAGCTTTGCCTTGCAGTTTTATTAATAAAGGTTGGTTTTTTTATACCGTTGCTTACATCAGAAGTTGAATCATCTTCTTATATTTCCTACATGAACTGGTTTCTCTCGGGTTTGCTTATTAGCGTAATTATGCGGCCACGCACAGAAACAACAGCGGCATTAAGTAATGATTGAAACAATAATTAGAAAGCTAAAGAACGACCCCAATTATAAATGGGAAAGCGCCTATACCGCGCGCGACGTATTTATAGTTTCATATACGCGTAGTTGGCAGGCGTTGCGCGGGCTGTTTCTTAAGCCTTTCCTAAAAAGCTCATCGGGCCTTGTTTTTTTAGGCTGCCGTGTAAAGGTAAAACATGCTTATCAGCTAACCGCCGGCAAAAATTTAATATTGGATGATAATGTCAGCATTAACGCTTTATCGGTTAATGGCATACAATTGGGCGACCATGTATCAATAGCACGCGATTCTATTTTGTTTTGCACCGGCGTAATAGCGCAAAAAGGAACAGGTATAGTTATTGGCCATCGCACAGGCATAGGCGCCCGTTCATTCATAGCCGGGCAGGGCGGCGTTGTTATAGGAAACGATGTAATAACCGGTCCTAACATTCAAATATTCTCAGAGAATCACAATTTTAACGACACCAAACTAACCATAAAAGAGCAGGGTGTTAGTAGACAGGCCACCACTATTGGCGATAATTGCTGGTTGGGCGGAGATGTTACTATCCTGGCGGGGATTACTATTGGCGATGGTTGTGTTATTGCAGCGGGCAGTGTGGTAACCAGATCGGTACCGCCCAATAGCGTAGTGGCTGGCGTGCCTGCAAAAGTCATTAAAAACAGAGGCGACTACGATGGAGTTAAACGGAGCTAAATTATGATGAAAACTGCATTTATATCCGGCATTACCGGACAAGATGGCGCCTACCTGGCTAAGTTATTGATCGAAGAAAATTATAAGGTTATTGGTTTAACCCGGAGTTATAATAATTTCAATAGTTCAAACTTTAAATATTTAAATATCGATGGCGATATCCGGATCGAAGAATGCGACCTGCTGGATTTTTCGAGTATTATAAAACTGCTGCTAAAATATAAGCCTGTCGAGTTTTATAATTTAGCGGCCCAAAGCTCGGTAAGCGTATCATTTGAGCAGCCCATTGGTACAATTAACTACAACTCTCAGTCGGTTTTAAATATTTTAGAAAGTGTAAGGCTTTTAAAGCTTGATACAAAAATTTACCAGGCATCAAGCAGCGAAATGTACGGGCTGGTAAAATCACTGCCGGTTACTTCAAGTACGCCTATGCACCCTTTAAGCCCTTACGCAATATCCAAAGCCACGGGATATTGGATGGGCATAAATTATCGTGAATCATACGGTGTAAATTGTGTAAATGGAGTGCTTTTTAATCACGAATCGCATTTACGCAGCCCTAATTTCTTTGTTAAAAAAGTAGTCAAAACATCATTGGACATAAAACATAAGGTAGCGAACGAATTAAGGGTAGGTAATATAGACGTAAAAAGGGATTTTGGATATGCTCCGGACTATGTGAGGGCAATGTGGTTATCGTTACAGCGAGACAAGGCGGCCGATTATTTAATATGCTCGGGCAAATCAGTTTATTTGCGCGAAATTATCAATTATGTTTTTGATCGTTTAAATTTAAGCACCAGCAAATTGGTAGAAGACCCCTTATTATTCAGGCCCACAGATATTGAAGATATATACGGCGATAATAGCAAAGCTAAAACACAGCTTAAATGGGAGTATGATAAATCTTTTTTTGATGTGCTTGATGTATTGATTGATGAGGAGAATAAAAATTACAACAAATAACTCAAACAAATACGATAAGGTTAGCATTTAAGATGTCGAATAGAAATGAGTAACAAAATATGAAAAAACCGTTAACGATAGGTGTAGATATTCGGGATTTAAAAAAGGCTAAAACGGGCATTAAAACCTATCTTGAAGAGTTATGCAGAGAATTTAAAACAATGAATTCTGACGAATTGCATTTTTATTTTTTAGACACTAATTTACCTATTTATACAGGCCCCAATAAACTATTAAAATGGACAGAACATTTCCGGTATCAGTTATGGAAACAGCTGGTACTGCCAATAAAAGCCTGGTCAAAAAAATGCGATATCGTTTTCTGTGTTGATAACTGCGTGCCCTACATTCACTTAAATTATATAACCATTCATGCTATACATGATGCTTTTTGCTATGAATCGCCGGAGCATTACGGAAAACTATGGCTATGGCTTTATAAAACTACTGCCGCGCCCGGGGCCAGAAGATCGCCGCGGGTAATAACGGCTACATCATACGGTAAAAAACAGGTAGCCCATTTTATGAAGCTAGATCCTGATAAGTTAATAGTAGTGCATGATGGGCCCAAGCGAATGAACTATAATACGAAAGTTGAAAAAGCAGTTGATAACATTACCGATCTGTTTCCGGTAAGCCCCAAAAACTACATTTTACACGTTGGGGCAATGTACAAACGCAAAAACCTTGTTGCTTTGGTTAATGCTTTTGCGCGGATTAAAAAAGATAGATACCCGGATTTGAAATTGGTATTAGCGGGATCATTATCAACCAACAAGTTTGATAACGACTACGACTTAATTTTAGAAAGAATTGAAAAACACGGGTTAAAAGACGATGTTATTATAACAGGTTACTTGACAGACCCGCAAGTTGGCCAATTGTATGAAAATGCATTGTTATATGTGTTTCCATCTTTAAACGAAGGTTTTGGCTTGCCTGTACTGGAAGCGTTTGAGCATGATGTACCTACTCTTGTATCAAACAATACATGCCTGCCTGAGGTTGGAGGCGATGCTGTAATAGCATTTGATCCGTACAATGAAAAGGATATGGCCGATAAAATACAAATGGTATTGTCATCTGCCGAATTGAGAAGTGATATGATAAAAAAGGGCAGGGAACGCTTAAAAAAATTTTCGTGGCAGGCCACAGCACAACAAATAGTTGATGTTTTTAAAGTGGCCTCACTTAAACATTAATTTTCTGTAAAGATCAATACATGTTCATCAGCAACCTTTTCCCAGTTAAACTCGCCTAAGGCGCGTTCCTGTGCCTTTTTTGCCAATTTCTGCATCTCAGGGTAATGCTGTTCGCAGTAATTAATTTCTTCTGTTAATGACATTATATCGCCCTTTTTAAAGGTCCTGGCGGTATCTTTTACTGCGTATTGGTTCTCTTCAATATCACTCACAATCAGCGGAACATTCAAACCCATAACGGTTAATACAACAGGCGATAATCCCTCAACATCTGATGGTTGAATGTAACAGTATGCATTAACCATCAGCGCATTCACATCGTCGCCATAAACAAAACCGGGAAAAATTATCCGCTCATTACCCATGGTCAGTATCCGGCTCTCATAATCAGACGGGTTAGGTGAACCGCCTATTAAAATGAGTTTTTTATTTGATATGGAATTTTTAAATGCCGGGATAAGATAGTGCAATCCCTTATCAGGAATAAAACGGCCTACAAACAAATAATAATCTCCCTTTTGCAAACCAAATTTGTCTAACACTTTTTCGCTGTTTAGCGGATATTCAACCTCACTGCCAAAGGGAATAAATTTGTATTCCTTTTTAAACCTATCCTCAAAAAGTTTTTTTGCGATGACGTTATCAAAAATTACCTGGTTAGGAAAATGGGCGGTGATAAATGAAGAAAATTTAAGATAAAGTTTGCCGTACCAAGGCCACTTATCGCGTTTCCAATCAACTCCATCCTGGCTTATGAACACCTTTTTTCCGAAAAGCCGTAACGGCAATGCCCATACGCTGTTGCCACCATTTTGTATATGCACTACATCAGCCGTATTATTAAAAATAATATCAAGGGTACATTTACAGGAATGCAAGAGCGTGTCGAAGCCGCCCCTTTTTGTCGTTTTGAAAGTTTTGATTTTTACACCTTTATACTCGGTAACAGCAACAAAAGTGTCAGAATACCGGCGATTGTAAGCCACCACACTATGGCCACGCGCTACCAATCTGGGAAATAATTCAAGTGCGAATTTATCCGCCCCTGCGGCACCTTTTTCCGGTGGCAAAGAGCGAAAGCCAAAGGCTGCTATTCTCATTAATAAAGTTAATATTTATAAAGTAACCGTACTGTCTTTTACTATATAAATATTTTTCTCGTTCAAGTAGTCTAAATAATAGTCATTTATATACTCGTTTAATGCCACTTTCCAATCGCGCATAATATTGATATTTCGCAGTTCCAGCTTTTTGTTAACCAGTCTTTCAGACGTCGGCCGCGGAGCGAAATAAGTATCTTTAAAATAACTAGACGGCACGTTATGGAACGTTACTTCATTTTCCAACCCTAGTATTTTAACCAATTCGCGGGCCACTTCAAGCCTGCTGGTTTCGCCCCCGCATACCATATTGTAAAGGCCCCAGTATTCGCGCTCAAGCAATAGTTTAACATTCTTGGCAAAATCAACTGTAAAAGTGGGCGTTCCATCTTTATCATTAACAATATGCAGGTCGCGCTTACCGTTAGCAAGTTGTTTAATAACCTTATTTATAAATTTCTTGTCCTTTTCAGGCCCACCTCCCATCATCCAGCCGGCACGGCAGATAACATATCTCTTGGCGTTTTCGCGAACGTAGCGTTCGCCCATGTACTTTGAACGTGCGTAATGACCCAGTGGATTAGGTTCATCCCAGTCATCATAAAAATCTTTTCCTCCGTCAAATATGCCGGCGGTGCTTATATACAAAAGAGGGATGCCTAATTTATTAGCAATAAATACAGCGTTCTCAACACAGGTAGTATTTGTAAGGTAAGCATCATCCTGATTTAGTTCACAATATTCCAGATCGGTATGGGCACCTAAGTGAAATAAGTAATCGGGATTAAATGCCTCGACGTCTTTTTTATAAACTTCGAAGTTCCGAAAATCTAAAAAGCTAAGCCAGTTTTCATTTACGTCCTTATCAGTGCACTTAACGTCGTAATTGTCTTTAAAAATGCGATAAAACGCTTCTCCAAGCATTCCACCCGCACCAGCAATGTAAATTTTTTTTTTCATATTAAATGTTTAACCATAATGGCTACATCTGGCAGATGCTTTAAAGTGCGATAAGGCGTTTACACTTCATCCTTCAAATTTACTCTTTTTTTTTTATCCGCGCCAGAGTATGCTTTAAAAAAATATATTATAATCTAAGCAAACCTGTTTGATATTTGAAAAAAACCAAACAACTTGGCACTTTATGCATAAAAATAATCAAAAATATGCTGTTTGGCTATAGTTTTAACAATTACAGATTCGTGCAGCTTTTATATTTTTAATACTATTTAAACAATAAAGCTCCTTTGCTATACAGTTGTCAATATTACAATGTTTAAATTATAGTGTAAATACAAGCTACTTTGGATATTGTTTTAAAAGCTTATTAAATATTACCAGCAATATTAAGATTAGTTTTGCAACCTTACATTTTCAGGGTGTTTAATTTATTTTCAAAAACAAATTTCGTTGTATTTACTTATCTATTTCTTTGTTGACGTATAGCGCAGTTTCCGTTTCCATCTTGGGTATAGCGAATACACCATAAGCAAAGCGTTTTTGAATTAAATAATTAAATTTGGGCCATCGGCCATAATATAGCGCGGATATTATAATATAAAAATGAAAGTAGCATTTGTTACGCGATTGAATTTATACACTATCGCCGGCGGTGATACCGTACAAATTGAGCAAACAGCGCGACAGTTAAGGAATTTAGGCGTTGAAGTTGACATCGTCCGCTCAATTGACCCAATACCCTATAAAAAATATGATGTACTGCATTTTTTCGGCATCCCACGGCCGGGTGATATGCTGTATCATAGCAGATTAGCCAAAAAACCATTTGTAATTTCAACCATACATTGTACATATGGCGAGTACTATAAGTACAATCGTGCGGGAGTTGGCGCTTTTTTTTCCTTTATGTCGTCAGACACTATGGAATATTTTAAAACTATAGCCCGTTGGGTGGTAGGTAAAGACCGTCGTCCATCTGTTAATTATCTGCTAAAAGGGCAGCGTAAAACTATTTCAGAAGTTTTAAGAACGGCAAATTTCATTCTTCCGAATTCTGATTCAGAATCATATCGCTTACAACAATTGTACACAAATAATGTTAGGTCAATAACAGTTACTAATGGGATTAATCCTGAAAAGTTTCCCTACGATCCAAACACACCCAAAGACGATAACCTGATAATTTGTGTTGGCCGAATTGAAAATAGAAAAAACCAACTTAACCTTATCAAGGCGTTAAATAATACCATTTATAAGCTTGTATTAATTGGCGAGCCTTCGGCAAATCAACTTGCCTATTATGATCGCTGCCAGGCTGCAGCGGCACCAAATGTGACGTTTTTAAACAGGATACCTCATGATGACCTGGTGATGTATTATCAAACGGCAAAAGTACATGTCTTAGCCAGTTGGTTTGAAACAACTGGCCTTAGCTCCTTAGAAGCAGCTGCTATGCGATGTAATATTGTTATCACTGATAAGGGAGATACAAGAGAATATTTCGGCGAAGACGCTTTTTATTGTTCTCCGGAGGATCCGGACAGTATAAGGAATGCTGTTGAGCAAGCTAGCAAGGCGCCGCTCAGTGATTCGTTAGCGCAAAGAATTATTGCCAATCATACCTGGAGAAAAGCCGCAGAACAAACACTGGAAGCTTATCGTTTGGCAATGGCATAATTAATAATAACGCGATGCCGTTAATGCCATAAGGCTTACATTTTTGGTACGCGAGTTATGATCGGCGTATCAACAAGATAATATTTTATATTTGTAACAAGTCAATAAACATTTACATGCAAAATAAATACCCGTTTTACATATTTCTTTTTGTTTTAGTTTTTTTATTTAACAATGCTTTCGCGCAAATATCGGATGACAAGATCCGGGGCGCTAAAGCGAGCCAGATAACTGACGAACAACTAACAGCAGCTTGGGAGCAGGCAACCGAACGCGGCATGTCTGAGAAAGAGATATACGAAATGCTTATTAGTAAGGGTATGGCACCCGCCGAAGTTGAAGAAATAAAAAACAGAGCAACGCTTCTTGGTTTAAATAGTAAAAAGACCGGCGAAAAGGACGCGATACTCAAAGCGGCGAAAAGTAAAATAGATTATACCCGGACAAAGAATGATACTGTTTTAATGCCGAATCTGTATAAAAACAAAAAGAGCCAGGACCCGAATAAACTTGAGATATATGGCATGAACATGTTTCAACAGGTTAACCTTACTTTTGAGACCAATTTTTCTGCTGCCACTCCTAAAAGTTATGTTTTAGGGCCGGGTGACGAGGTAATAGTATTACTAACGGGATTAAACGAAAAGGTTGTACAATCAGTTGTAACGCCTGAAGGTAATTTATATATAGACCATATAGAGCCCGTACATGTAAATGGTTTTACCATAGAACAAGCTACCTCTATGATAAAAGGTAAAATGCTTAGGGTTTACCCCGCACTAAGCAATGGCCGAACCAAATTGGCTGTTAATTTAGGCAACACACGCCGTATTAAGGTAATGGTTACGGGCGAGGTTAACACACCGGGGGGATTTACAATATCTTCGTTGGCTACCGTGTTCAATGTCCTGTATCATTCAGGAGGGCCTAACGAGAATGGATCACTTAGAAACATTCGCCTTATGCGAAACAACAAGCTCGTTAAAACTTTAGATTTTTACGAGTTTTTGCAAAATGGCTTAATGGGTGAGAATATAAGACTTGAAGACCAGGATGTATTAAACATACCTGTTTACAAAAAACGAGTGGGGATAAAGGGTGCGGTGAAGCATCCTGCATTTTTTGAATTGAAAGACAACGAAACTTTAGCGGATCTGATTAGATATGCCGGCGGTTTTACTCCTAATGCTTATCAAGGGATGGCAAAAGTTGACCAAATTATCGAATTACAGCATCAGGTAAAAGATGTACCCGCTAATATGTTTGCCAACTATATTCCACGTAATGGCGATATGGTTGATGTTGACGTGGTAACTAACCGGTATACCAACAGAATAGTTTTAGAAGGTTCTGTTTACCAGCCTGGCCCGTATGAGCTTACTGCAGGGCTAACCTTATCGCAATTGCTAAAAAATGCACAAGGCTTAAAACCCGAAGCGTATATGCAACGTGGTTATATAAAACGAACAATGCCCGACCTGCAAAAAACCGCTATTTCTTTTGATCCGCGTGAGGTAATTGCCGGCAGGCAAGATTTCCCGCTAATGCGAGAGGACTCGGTAATGATACTTAATCAGGATGCATTTATATCCAACCAAAAGATATCAGTTAATGGCTACGTAAGAAAGCCAACTACAATAAATTATAGAAAAGGATTAAAACTGGTTGACGCGATAGCTATAGCGGGCGGATTTGATGACGAAGCGGCGGCTCATCATGTTGAAATATCACGTGTAATTAAGAATGAGTCGGATAGTGTTTCGGCGCAGGTAGTAAATACATATTTGGTGAATATGAATGATCCCGCCGACCCAAACCGCGAAATAGAATTAGAGCCCAGAGATGTAATAAACGTGAGAGCACTGCCTAATTATCGCGAACTGGGTAACGTAAAAATACGCGGAGAAGTGGTATTTCCCGGAGATTATCCGGTTAAAAAAAGAGATGAGAGTGCACAAGAATTTTTAACCAGAGCCGGCGGTATTACACCTTTTGGCTCTATGGAGAATGTGCAAATATTTAGGAGCGGTGTACGCGTTAATGTTGACTTGGTTAATTCTAAAACAGGGAATATTTTATTGCCCGGCGACAGTTTATTTGTACCACGCGTAATATCATACGTTGAAGTAGCAGGCGCGGTTAACAACCCGCAGTTTATAATGT
>CBFGNU010000111.1:0-11687 GCA_965650195.1 uncultured Mucilaginibacter sp.
TTGAAAAACAATGGTGGGTATTTGCTTTGGCAGTTTTGGCAGCGGTACTGATAGCTTTTGCTACCATAGGTTACCAATCGATTAAAGCAGCGTTGGCCAACCCCGTTAAAAGTTTAAGGAGCGAATAGTCATGATAAAGAACTATATAAAAATAGCCTGGCGAAACCTGTTGAAAAACAAAGGATATAGCGCGCTTAATATTGGTGGGCTTGCAGTTGGTATGGCCGTTGCTTTGTTGATCGGTTTGTGGATCTATGATGAATTATCAATAAATAAATACCATAAAAATTATGACCGTATTGCGAAAGTTATGGTCAAGGGTAATTTTAACGGACAAGGTTTTTCTGATGTTGAAGTGGCTCGCCCGCTTGAATTTGAATTACGCAATAAATATGGAAGTGCTTTCAAAAATATAGTTATGTCCCGTTGGACTGAAGAGCATATTTTGTCTGTCGGCGATAAAAAGATTTCGCAAGGTGGCCGGTTCATGCAGCAAGATGCGCCGGAAATGCTGACGCTACAAATGGTAAAAGGATCGTGGGGTGGATTGAAAGATCCTCATTCCATCATGCTGTCTGTCTCAACAGCAAGGGCCTTGTTTGGTGATGAAAATCCGGTTGAGAAAATGTTACGGATAGATAACCAAATGGATGTGAAAGTAACAGGGGTTTATCAAGACCTGCCGGCTAATATCGAAGAATTCAGGGAACTCCAATTTCTTTCTACATGGGACCTTTTAATGGCCAACAATAAATGGATGGAGGGTGCAAAAGGCCAGTGGGGTAACAGTTCATTTTTAATGTATGTGCAGTTGCAGCCCAATACCACATTTGAGCGTGTTTCGGCTATGATCAAAAATGCCAAGCAGGATAATGTGAGCGAAGAGATAAAAAAATTCAATTACCAGGTGTTTCTAAACCCCATGAGCAGGTGGCATTTATATAATGAATGGAAAAATGGCATCAACACAGGGGGGCGTATTCAATACGTTTGGATGTTTGGAATTATCTGTGTATTTGTATTGTTGCTTGCCTGCATTAATTTTATGAATTTAAGTACTGCCCATAGCGAAAAACGTGCAAGGGAAGTGGGTGTTCGTAAAGCAATTGGTTCTATGCGCGGTCAATTGATCAAACAGTTTTTATGCGAATCTTTTCTTATCGTTTTTATTGCCTTCGTTTTAGCTATACTATTGGTGATACTATCACTGCCATGGTTTAATGAGGTCTCTGATAAGGAAATGAGTATGATCTGGAGCAACGGTTATTTCTGGCTCATCAGCCTTGCTTTTATTGTATTTACAGGTTTGGTTTCCGGCAGCTATCCTGCCTTTTACCTATCATCTTTTAACCCCGTGGAGGTATTAAAAGGAACCTTACGTGTGGGGCGCTTTGCAAGCCTGCCCCGAAAAGTTTTGGTAGTGCTTCAATTTACCGTTTCGGTAGTTCTTATTATCGGGACCATAATTGTTTCCCGGCAAATTCAGTATGCAAAGGCAAGGCCTGTAGGCTATAGCAGGGAAGGGTTATTGGCAGTGCATATTAAATCGCCAGATCTGCTTAAAAAATATGACGTCCTGGCAAGGGAGTTAAAAAATGAAGGTGTTGCTACAGAGATGTCAAGAACATCCGGCCCCACAACAGCCATATGGTCAAACAACGATGGATTAGAATGGCGAAATAAGGACCCCAACAAAGTGGATGGTTTTGGCACCGTTTGGATAACGCATGATTATGGCAAAACAGTAGGATGGCAGTTCGCGGCAGGAAGAGATTACTCTACTGCATTCAAAAGCGACTCTGTAAGCAAGGCCAGCGATAGCACCACTGTACATAGTATCGTTGTCAATGAAGCCGCCGTAAAATATATGGAACTGAAAAATCCTGTTGGCGAAATTATTACGTGGGGTGGTTATCCGTTCAGAATTATTGGTGTTATTAAAGATATGGTGATGGAATCGCCCTATAACCCCGTAAGGCAAACTATGTACATGGTTAATTATGATGAGGCAACCGCCTACATTCATATCCGCATCAATCCAAAACTAAGTACCAGGGACGCATTAACAAAAATCGAATCTGTTTTTAAAAAACTGGTTCCTACGGTTCCTTTCGATTATGATTTTGTTGATACCGACTACGCGCAAAAATTTGCCGCAGAAGAACGCATCGGAAACCTTGCTTCCTTTTTTGCCGCGCTGGCCATTTTTATTTCATGCCTGGGTTTGTTTGGGCTGGCCTCTTTCGTTGCCGAAAAACGCACCAAAGAAATTGGCATTCGCAAAGTATTAGGAGCTACCATATACAACCTCTGGACAATGTTAACTAAAGAGTTTGTGGTGCTGGTAATAGTTGCCGGTTTAATTGCTGCACCCCTTGCTTATTATTTTTTAAGTAGTTGGTTGCAAAATTATGAGTACCGCACAACAATAAGTTGGTGGGTGTTTGCTATTGCTATCGGCGGAGCATTATTGATCACGTTATTAACGGTAAGCTTTCAAACCATTAAAGCCACGTTAAGCAATCCTGTTAAAAGTTTAAGAAGCGAGTAACGCTTATATAAATGTAAAGTAAGAGGAGCAATTCAATTAAGATGATAAATAACTACATAAAAATAGCTTTACGCAATCTGTCTAAAAATAGAGGATTCGCGGTATTAAACATTGTCGGGTTGGCTATTGGTATAGCATGCACCGCATGTATATTTTTATGGGTTGAAAACGAGCTTAACTACGACGATTTTAACCAAAAAAATGATGTCCTTTATGTTATTCGCGAAAGTCAGAAATTTGATGATCGTGTTTTTACCCACTCATCCACGCCGGCTCTGCTTGGTCCGGCAATAAAAGCTAGTATACCCGGCATTGCCAACACCTGCCGTGTAACAGAAGGGCAAATGTCAATGCTTTTTACTGTTAATGACAAACCTGTTTATGGGTCAGGAAAATATGTGGAGCCATCCATTTTCAGCATGTTTACGCTTCCGTTTGTACAGGGTAATGCTGCAAGTGCTTTTTCGCAGATAAGCGCTGTTGTTATCACTCAAGCTATGGCAAAAAAACTTTTCGGAAACGATGAACGGAACGTCATCGGGAAAAGCGTCAGGGTCAATAACAAAGATAGTTATACGATATCAGGCGTATTAAAAGACCTCCCTCAAAACTCAACCCTACAGTTTGAGTGGTTAATGCCTTATCAAACTTATTTTGCCCAAAACCCGTGGCTAAATAAGTGGGACAATAATTCAGGCAATACCTATGTGGAATTGAAGCCGGGAGTTAGCCCGCAGGCGTTAAATAAATCGTTATACAACTATATCCAAAATTATTCAACCTATTCTACAAGTCATTCGTCGTTGTTTTCAATGAGCGATTGGCATCTATATGATGATTTTGAAAATGGAAAACCTACTGGTGGGGGAAAAATAGAATATGTAAGACTGTTTATAGCAGTTGCCTTTATAATACTATTTATTGCCTGCATCAACTTTATGAATCTGGCAACCGCTCAAAGCGAAAAGCGCGCCCGCGAAGTAGGTGTGCGCAAAGTACTGGGCGCAGGTAAAAAGGGTTTGGTATTGCAATTTATAAGCGAGGCCTTATTAATGTCAATAATTGCAGCCGTTATAGCAGTGGTTATATTGTTATTGACTCTGCCGCTGTTCAGTAACCTGGTTCAGGTTAAACTTAGCCTGGGTTTGAGCAACCCACTCCACTTAGGGGCATTGTTAATTGTTGCCTTATTGTGCGGCCTGGTGGCAGGTAGTTATCCATCATTTTATCTGTCAGCATTTAACCCTATAGCTGTAATTAAAAACATTAAATTAAAAGATGGCAGCGCGGCAATTATACGCAAGGGACTGGTGATAACGCAGTTTTCGGTTTCTATAATCCTTATAATAAGCACCATAATTGTCTATCAGCAAATACAGCACGTAAAAACTCGTGACCTTGGGTTTAATAAAGATAACCTGATAGAACTGGATGTTCAGGGCGAGATGTCCAAAAATTTCAACGTAATTAAACAAGATCTTCTAAATACTGGCTATGTTGAAAGCGTAGCCTTGTCAGACTATCGCACACTCTTCAACGGTAATAATACCTCGGGTTTTACATGGGCAGGTAAACCCGTTAATTCAAAAGTACTGGTATCAACACGCTTTGTAACGCCCGGTTTCATAAAAACATCGGGCATGAAAATTACAGACGGGCGTGACCTAGCCTATACTGATACCTTAAAAATAGGAAATGTGCTTATCACCAAATCACTTGAGCAGTTAATGGGTAAAGGCAGTGCCATTGGCAAAGTTATAAGGCATGAAAATGATACACTGCAATTAACGGTTGTTGGCGTGGTTAGCGATTTTGTTTACGGTAATTTTTACGGCACGCCTGATCCCGTTATGTTTTTGGGTACAAGTCCGGCACACGCTTCTAATATGTATATACGCGTTAAGCCGGGCAGCAACCCTGAGGAGACGCTGAATGGCATTCAAAAGGTTTTAAAAGCCAACAATCCCGCCTATCCGTTTAGCTACCGGTTTATGGATGAGCAGTTTGACCGCTTTTTTTCAAACGAAGCTTTGGTAGGCGACATAGCGCAAATTTTTTCGGGACTGGCAATTATCATATCATGCCTTGGCCTGTTTGGCTTAGCAGCCTACACAGCCGAACGGCGCTTTAAAGAGATCGGTATCCGCAAGGTGCTAGGGGCCTCAGTATCCGGTATTGTTGCGCTATTGTCTACAAAGTTTCTGCAGTTAATAGCCGTATCGTGCCTGGTAGCATTCCCTGTATCGTGGTGGTTAACCAGTAACTGGCTCAAGCAATATGTTTATAGAGTAAATGTGGAGTGGTGGGTATTTGCCGCGGCAGGTATGCTGACAATAATTGTAGCGCTTATTACAATATGTTTTCAGACGGTTAAAGCCGCTTTGGCAAACCCGGTTAAGAGTTTAAGAAGCGAATAAAATGATGCTGTAAAATAATTACAGTATCATACAAAATACACAATACGATTGGCCCGAAGGTGTTGCGGGGGCTCTGACCGGCCCCTCGCAGCGGGGCCTAAATAAAGTAAAACCAAACTAATAAGGAGGGTTAAATGATAAGGAACTACATAAAAATAGCATGGCGAAACATGCTGGCACATAAAGCAACATCGTTTATTAACCTGTTTGGCCTTACTATAGGCATGACTGCTGCATTTTTAATTTTTATGTGGGTTAAAAATGAGTTCAGTTTTGATACCTATTATCCGCAAGCAACCAGCATTTACCGCCTCACTACATTTTCTGCAAATGGGGACGAAAAAACCGATGAGCGCACCCCCCATGTTTTGGGAGAAACTGTAAAAGCCCAAATACCCGACGTAAAATTGTTGACGCGCATTTATCCGCTTACTATTTTTTCTCCAACTGTTAAGGCTGGACAAAATGTTTTTAAAGATAAAACAGCAGCGTATATTGATGCCAACTGGTTCGCTATGTTTCCCGCGGATTTTGTTAAGGGTAGCGCCGAAAACTTTCAGGGATCGCCCAATGGCGTTGTAATTTCTGTTCGCAATGCTAAAAAGTATTTCGGCGATGAAGATGCTTTGGGCAAAACATTGACGGTTAATGGTACCAATTGTACGGTGCTAGGCGTAATTAAAAATTTCCCGGCCAATTCCAGCTTTCGTTATGATCTGTATATATCCAGCGCTTTAAGGCCTGTAAGGCCGGCTATGCGTTTAACTTATAACTGGGCTAACAGCTATCACACGTTTGTTAAACTTACGCCAGACAGCAAACTCGCGGTAGCTAATCAAATAAATAGAGTTATTGATACCACCTGGAACAATAACTATTCGGTGGGTTTAGTTGCGCTATCAGATATACATTTCGAAAATGATTTAAAGCTCTCCGTATTAAAGCATGGCGATAAAAAAACAACCAATATCTTATTATTTCTGGGGATATTGTTGTTAGTAATAGCCTGCGTTAACTATGTTAATTTAACCACTGCAAAATCTTTACTAAGGATAAAAGAAGTAAGCGTAAAAAAAATTATAGGAGCAGAGCGATGGCAGTTATATACCCAGTTTACTATTGAGTCTGCACTGATAAGCTTACTTGCCCTTATGGCAACGTTTGTGCTTGTTTTTGTTAGTCTGCCCTGGTTCAATGCTTTTACGGATAATCATTTTATTTTATCCCTAGATGATCCTTCATTATGGATGTTGCTTGCAGCAACGTTTGTATGTACGTTAATACTTAACAGCATTTACCCGGCGCTGTTATTATCATCATTTAAACCAGCCGTAGCGTTACGGAGTAACAATGCAGACTATACAAAGGGCGGCTTTTTACGAAGAACACTTGTTGTTATGCAGTTTGCAGTATCAATTACGCTGGTTGTTGTTACGCTCGTTATTTATAAGCAGATAAGTTTTGTTGATAAGCAATATAAAAATTATGATCGTGCGCAGCTGTTTAGTTTTAGGTTCCCCTCTACGCTGCAAGATGATGCAAAAAAGCTTCAAATGGAAGGCGTACTACAGCAACTGCAGGCTCAAAGCAGCATACAAAGCGCTGCTGTAAGCTCGTCAACCGATGTTATCAATGTTGAAAATGTATGGGGTGGTTTTAATTGGGAGGGGCGGGATGCTGATATAAATTATGACATTACTTTTATGCCCGCCGGTAACAACTTCAATAAGGTATTAAATCTACAGGTTGTTCAGGGCAGATGGTTTATACCCGGTAACGCTAATGATGAACACAATTTTGTAATTAACCAGGAAGCTGTAAAACAGCTGGCTTTGAAGCAGCCGGTTATTGGTCAGCGGTTCTCGTTAGATAACGACACGGGCAAAATTGTAGGTGTGGTAAATAATTTTCATTATCTGGACCTTCATAAAAAAATTGGAGCCGTTGTATTAGGTAACAACTCGTTGTATAATAATTCATTTCTTGTAAAAAGCCAGCCCGGCGCAGAAACAGCGGCATTAACGGCAGCGGGTACCATATGGCGAAAATACTTTCCGGATGAGCCCTTCGACTATCATTTTGCAAGTGATGAATTTAACACAATTTATAACGCCGAGCAAAAAGCATCCCAATTGGTGTGGATCTTTTCGGTATTGGCCATTTTAATTTCTTGCCTGGGTTTATATGGGCTTGCATCATTCAGCGCAGTACAAAGAAATAAAGAAATAGGCATCCGCAAGGTTTTGGGTGCCTCTGTTACCGGTATCGTACGGTTGATATCCCTGGATTTTATCCGGCTGGTGTTTATATCAATCTTTATAGCCTTGCCAATTGGCTGGCTGGCTGCAGACAAGTGGCTGCAAGACTTTGTTTACCGCATAAATATAGAATGGTGGGTTTTAGCACTCACTGCCATAGGGGCGTTGGTTATTGCTTTTGCTACTATAGGTGCCCAGGCCATTAAGGCGGCCATTGCCAACCCGGTTAAAAGTTTAAGAAGCGAATGATGAATTAACGTATCACTTAAAACGTGCAACATGATAAAGAACTATATAAAAGTGGCATGGCGCAACCTTATCAAGCATAAGGCAAATGCTTTTATCAATATTACAGGGCTTTCTGTTGGGCTGGCTTGCAGCTTGATGATAATGCTTTGGATCCAGGATGAGCGTAGCGTGGATGGATTTCATGCCAACGGCGATCATTTATACCAGGTGTATGAGCGGAACACCACCGAAGGGAAGGTTGACGCAAGTTATCTTACCCAGGGATTACTGGCTAATGAGTTAAAAAAGAGCATTCCCGAAATTCAATATGCTACCGGCCTGGAGCAAAACTTCCCCCGCACATTTGAGGTAAATAAAAAAGTAATTAAGCAAGACGGTACTTACGCCGGTCCGGATTTTTTCAAGATGTTTAGCTACAAACTGCTTCAGGGCAAGCCAGAAACCGCGATCATTGGTCCTAACGACGTTGCTATTTCGCGCAAAATGGCCGAGATATTTTTTGGCTCGCCCGAAAAGGCGATGGGCATAACCATGCGTTATGAAAATAGCGTTAATCTACAGGTTACTGCCGTTTTTGAAAATGTTCCGGCTAATTCGTCTCAACAGTTTGAATTTTTAAGGAGCTGGACAGCATTTGTTTCCGAAAATGCATCCTGGGCAAACAGCTGGCAAAGTGCAAGCCCGGCAACATTTATTCAATTAAATGCAAATGCCGATCCGGATAAGGTAAACAGCAAGATAAAAGATTTCATTCGCCAACACCTTCCCGAGACAAACACCCAGTTGGCGCTTCAGCCGTATACCGAAAGATACCTGCATTCTAATTTTAAAAACGGCGAGATTGATGGTGGGCGTATTGAATACGTACGTCTTTTCGGTATAGTAGCTGCTTTCATCCTGCTGATCGCCTGTATCAACTTTATGAACCTTGCAACAGCGCGCTCCGCTAAACGGGCCAAAGAGGTTGGGGTACGTAAAGTTATCGGAGCAGGCAGATCAACACTTATAACGCAGTTTTTATCTGAAGCTGTGTTGCTCACCTTATTGGCTGCGGTAATAGCTATAGTTTTGGTAATCATGCTATTACCGGCGTTTAATGCCCTTAGCGGAAAACAATTAGCTGTTCCGTTTTTAAGCGCTAACTTTTGGCTGATTCTGGCAGGTATGTTTGTGCTGACTGCGCTTGTAGCCGGTTGCTATCCCGCTTTTTTCCTGGCGTCTCTTAGTCCTATCCGCACTTTAAAGGGCAAACTTACATTTAGCAACAGCTCGGCGTATTTTAGAAAGGGACTGGTTGTATTCCAGTTTGCCTTAACAATTATGTTGCTGATAGGCACCGTTGTGATCTACCGCCAAATGCAATACGTGCAGTCAAAGAATCTCGGCTACGATCGAGAGAACCTGGTCTATATTCCCTTTGAAGGCGATCTGGTAAAAAATTATTCGGTGTTAAAAAATGAAGCCGAAAAAGTGCCGGGTGTTCAGGGTATCACAAAAATGAAGGAGTCGCCCACAGTAATAGGGCATTCAACAGGTAATTTCGATTGGACAGGCAAAGAGGATGGAACGGATGTTTCGGTTAACGATGCTGTGGTTGACTATGATTTTGTACAAACAATGAAACTTAAGTTGAGTGCAGGGCGCGATCTTTCAAAAGAATTTGCCGATTCTGCTAACTTTTTGCTGAACGAGACGGCTGCAAAAAAAATAGGTTATAAAAACCCGCTTGGAATGCCACTTTGGTTCAAAGGAAAAGAAGGTAAGATTGTTGGGGTCCTTAAGGACTTCCATTTTAACTCGATGCACCAGGCTATTGAGCCTTTAATTATCCGCCTGGCCGACAACCAACAACGGTGGGGAACCATCCTGGTGCGCGTTAGTCCCGGAAAAACACGAGAGGCGATTTCGGCATTGGAAGGATTATCTAAAAAGCTAAATCCAAACTTTACATTCAGTTATACTTTCGCCGATCAGGAATATGACAAGCTGTACAAAAGTGAACAACTTGTAAGCAAGCTCTCCAACTACAGCGCCGTTCTGGCTATTTTTATTTCGTGCATAGGTCTGTTGGGCCTATCCATTTTTGTTGCGGAACAACGCAGCAAAGAAATAAGTATCCGGAAAGTATTAGGTGCAACAGTAGGCTCGCTGTTCGGTCTGTTATCATCCGAGTTTCTGCAACTTATAATCATATCTTTTTTAATTGCCTCGCCAATTGCCTGGCTTGTTACTACTAATTGGCTTCAAGGTTTTGTATATCGTGCCAATATGCCCTGGTGGGTATTTGCACTTTCCGGAGGCCTTATAATTTTAATAGCCATCTCAACTATCAGTTTTCAATCAATTAAGGCGGCATTGGCCAACCCGGTTAAAAGTTTGAGGAGCGAATAAATAACTAAACGTATTAAGTATAACCTAAAACCTACAACAAGATAAGGAACTATATAAAAATTGCCTTTCGCACGCTGTTAAAAAGCAAGGGCTTTACCGCGATAAATGTTTTTGGCCTGGCTTTAGGGCTGGCCACCTGTTTGCTCATTGTGTTTTATGTGTTTGACGAGTTGAGTTATGATAAGTATAATGTTAACGCCGATTCCATTTACAGGATCAACAACGATATCAAATTCGGAGGTAATGAAGGGAGCTATGCAACAACTCCCACCATTTTAGGGCCAACGCTTAAAGCTAACTTCCCTGAGATAAAAGAAGTGGCAAGATTAAGGCAGATGGGAAAAGTATGGGTTAAAAAAGGGAATCAAAATATTCCGGAAGTAAAGATTACCTATGCCGATCCCACAATTTTTAGTGTATTTACCCTGCCAATGATCCAGGGTCAAACTGCTACAGCCTTAAAGGAGCCGCATTCAGTTGTCATTACCGAAAAAACGGCGCAAAAGTATTTTAACAGCATCAATGTGGTGGGTAAAGTTTTAACCTTTAACGACACGGCCTTTTATAAAGTAACCGGGGTTATAAAGAATATACCTACACAGTCGCACTTTGATTTTGACTTTTTGCTATCAATGGCCAGCGACCCGCAAAGCAACGAGATAGAATGGTTTAACAACAATAGTCATACTTACGTTTTGTTTAGCCAAGGCACGGATATCAAAGAATTTGAAGCCAAAATGCCGGATTTTCTAAAGAAAAATGCCGAACCGCAATTGCAAAGCGTTATACACATGACATTTGCGCAATTTGAAAAATCGGGGAGTTATTTCAGATTTGGTTTTACCCCGCTCAAAAAAATCCACTTTGAGACGGCAATAGGCGACGCCTTGGGCGAACCCGGGGATATCAAGGTAGTTTATATATTTTCGGCAATTGCTTTGTTTATACTACTCATTGCATGCGTTAATTTCATGAACCTTTCAACCGCAAGGTCGTCAAACCGGGCGCGCGAGGTTGGTGTACGTAAGGTTTTAGGTTCGCCGCGCAAATATCTTATAGCGCAGTTTCTTACAGAATCAGTCTTGGTAACACTGGCGGCAGCGTTGATAGCAGTTTTTACCGCCTGGGCATTTTTGCCGGTTTTTAATCAGATGTCTGGTAAGGAGCTAACCGTAACACCGCAGATCATCGCCTGGTTAATACCTGTTTTGTTTGCATTTATAATTGTAGTAGGATGTATCGCTGGCTCCTACCCGGCCTTGTTCCTCTCCGGTTTTCAACCTATTGAAGTGCTAAAGGGGAAATTGGCCGCGGGTTTTAAAGGCGGGCGACTGCGTAGTTCGCTGGTGGTTTTTCAATTTGCGATCTCGATTTTTCTGATCACCGCCACTATAGTTATTTATAGCCAGCTCAAATACATCCAGAATAAAGATGTAGGCTATGACCGTCAACAGGTAATGATAGTACACCAGGTGGGCAGTCTTAGTATGGAGAAAGCTAAAACTTTTAAGCATAATGTTGAGCAACTGGCCGGCGCAAAAAGCGTTACGTTAAGCGGATTTTTGCCTACAGCGAGCTACAACAATTCCACATCCTTATTTAAAGACCCTACGTTGGATGCCAAACAGGCTCTGCACACCTCACAATGGCGGGTAGACGAGGATTATATACCAACACTTGGAATCAAATTAAAGGCCGGTCGAACTTTTTCAAAGGATATGAAAACCGACTCGGAGGCATTGATCATTAATGAAGCGGCGGCTCAAATATTAGGCTTTGCTGACCCGGTTGGCAAAACATTGTATTACCCCTGGGGCGATG
>CBFGNU010000112.1:0-11630 GCA_965650195.1 uncultured Mucilaginibacter sp.
ATTATGACAAAGACAAGCACATACTGCACTGGGCAAAAGAAATAAAATTTGGTACTGACAGCGTTAACACACTCAATTACAACGTGCGTGTTTTGGGCCGCAAGGGGGTGCTTATTTTAAACGCTATAGCTACCATGAACGAGATGCCTGCCGTAAAAGCCAGCATCCCGCAGGTGCTGAACAGCGTATCCTTTTCTGATGGCAATAAATATACGGAGTTCGATTCGGGCATTGACAATGTAGCGGCCTGGACACTGGGCGGCCTTGTGGCCGGTAAGGTATTGGCTAAAGTGGGTTTCTTCGCATTGATACTCAAGTTCTGGAAAGTTGTTGCAATAGCGGTAGTGGCAGGCTTTTCGGCTATCCGTAAGTTTTTCGGCTTTAAAAAGGCTCAAAGCTCGTCTGAGCCAGAGACTGAACCTGTTGGCGAGTTGGAAACCCCGGAACAAAAGGAAGGCGAAACGCCCGACTTAAAAGAAGGGGTTCAGGATAAACCTATAGTATAAATATCAACGCTAATCCGCGTTTTCAAAATGCTGATGCAGTTTCTCTTCCTCAAGGTCGAGGAGGTCAAACTGATGCTTTACCAACGCATCGCTTATCTCTTCTTTTTTATTGAGCGTGTGCAGCAGCTTACGTTGCTCTTTTAGCAGGTGTGCCATTATCTTCAGGTAGTCGTTATAATAAAATTGTTCCCGGGCGTGGTTATCGCCTTTGTCCCAATCTTTCAATAATTTCATTTCGGCATTGTAGCGCATCACCAGGCTTTGCACCATGCCATTGTTCTTGCAAACATCATTATAATGCTCATCCAAAATACTTAGCGACAGGTGCGCTAGTTTTTTTCTTACCAGCTGCCGTTGCTGCTCCATGGGCACGGTAAGGTCCGGGTCGGGCATGTTTACCCATTTAACCACCAGTGGTAATGTTAAGCCCTGCAACACCAGCGTAACCAGTATTACCGTAAAGGTGATGAACAATATCATATCCCTGTTAGGGAACGCAACGCCATTTGTTAGCGTTAACGGGATACTTAACGCCGCTGCCAGCGACACCACCCCACGCATTCCTGCCCAACCCAGCATGGTTTGACCCCGCCAGCCGGGATTAGGATCGGCAACGGTAATTATCCTGCTCATCACCACAGTGATAACTACCGCGGCGTAGGTGCAAATAAATCGCCCCACAATTAAAACCGCCGTAATGATGAGACCGTAATTTATGGCCGATCTTAACCCCTCGGCTCCAAGGTTTTTTATAATGATTGGAAACTCAAGCCCTATCAGCAAAAACACAATGCCATTAAGTAAAAAGGCAACGGCCTGCCACACATTTATTGCCTGTAACCTGCTATGGTATGATAAAAACAGATGTCGCCGGGCCGACAGATACAAGCCCCCGCTCACTACCGCCAATACGCCCGAAAAATGGAAACTCTCTGCTGTTATGTACATTACATACGGTGCCATAAAAGTAAGTACCACATCTATATTTGCCGACGTGGGCAGCCAGCGGTGTATGGCATAAAATATCAGCGCCACGGCCAGGCCTACGGTAATGCCCATTATTATTACCAATACAAAGCTGGTTGCGGCATCCTTAAAAACAAAAGTACCGGTTAACACAGCTGCCAAAGCGAACCGAAAAACCACCAAACTGGAAGCATCATTAAGCAAGCTTTCGCCGTCAACTATGGTAACAAAGCGCTTGGGTACCTTAATGTTCTATAAAATGGCACTGGCCGAAACCGCATCGGGAGGTGATACTATGCCGCCTAACAAAAAGCCGGTTGCCAAAGTAAAGCCCGGTATAAGAGCAGCCGACACAAACGCCACCGCGCATGACGTTATGATAACTACGGGAAACGCGAAGCTGGATATTACCCGTCGCCATTTCCAAAAGTCTTTCCATGATGTGTTCCAGGCAGCTTCGTACAGCAGGGGTGGTAAAAATATCACAAAGATAAGATCAGGCTGAATTTCTATGCCCCGCAAAAAAGGGATAAAGCCCAAGGGCAAACCAACCAATACAAGTAAAATGGGATAAGCTATTTTTATTTTCTGCGCCAGCATTACCACAAAAAGGATGATGACCAGCAAACAGGAGTATTGTATTACGGCATGATGCATGCACTAAAATACGATAAAACAGCCCTTAACACAAACAAAAAGGCCTGATCTAATAGACCAGGCCTTTTGCTTTATGCTTTTACCTTTCGGCTCAACAGCTTAGTAACGGTAGTACTCCGGTTTAAACGGACCGTCAACTGTTACGCCAATGTATTCAGCCTGGTCTTGGTCTAAAACTTCCAGCTCAACACCAATTTTAGCAAGGTGTAAGCGGGCAACTTTCTCATCAAGATGTTTAGGCAGGGTGTATACTTTGTTTTCGTAAGCACCGGCGTTGGTCCAAAGCTCTAACTGAGCCAGTGTTTGGTTGGTGAACGAGTTACTCATTACAAAGCTTGGGTGGCCAGTAGCGCAACCTAAGTTTACCAAACGGCCTTCGGCCAAAACAATAACATCTTTACCGTCAATGGTATATTTATCAACCTGTGGTTTAATTTCAATTTTGCTGTTGCCATAAGCGCCGTTTAACCAGGCCATGTCAATCTCGTTATCAAAGTGACCAATGTTACAAACGATAGCCTTATCCTTCAACGCGCGGAAATGCTGCTCGCGAACGATGTTTTTGTTGCCTGTAGCGGTAACCACAATATCAGCCTCGGCAATAGCGGTGCTTAATTTTTTAACCTCGAAACCTTCCATTGCTGCCTGTAAAGCGCAGATAGGGTCAATTTCGGTAACTATAACACGTACTCCGGCATTGCGCAATGAGTCGGCAGAACCTTTACCCACATCGCCATAACCACAAACAACACCAACTTTACCGGCCATCATCACATCAGTTGCACGACGGATAGCGTCAACCAACGATTCGCGGCAACCATATTTGTTATCAAATTTTGATTTGGTAACCGAGTCGTTAATGTTAATAGCAGGCATTGGTAAAGTACCGGCTTTAACACGCTCATATAAGCGGTGCACACCTGTAGTAGTTTCTTCTGAGATACCTTTAATGCCGGCAACCAATTCAGGATAACGATCTAAAACCATATTGGTTAAATCGCCACCATCATCTAAAATCATGTTCAACGGTTTGCGATCCTCGCCGAAAAACAAGGTTTGCTCAATGCACCAGTCAAATTCCTGCTCGTTTAAACCCTTCCAGGCATAAACAGAAACGCCAGCGGCAGCAATAGCAGCAGCAGCGTGATCCTGGGTTGAAAATATATTACATGATGACCAGGTAACTTCTGCACCCAGCTCAATAAGTGTTTCAATTAATACAGCGGTTTGTATCGTCATGTGCAGGCAACCTGCAATGCGCGCACCTGCTAATGGTTTTGATGCACCAAACTCCTGGCGAAGCGACATTAAGCCCGGCATTTCTGCTTCGGCTAATTCAATCTCTTTACGGCCCCATTCGGCCAGCGAGAAGTCTTTAACTTTGTATTTGGTGTAAGCGGTCTCTACTGATGACATAGCGTTTCTTTTTTTTGAAATGCAAAAATACAGTATTCCGTTGTGAAAGTAAAATGCTTTAACTCAGCGCCGGTCAGCGCCTAGCAATATTATCCGGCGTTCATTACTAAACGCCCGTTATATACACCGCCTGTTTCAACAGACAGGGCGCCTGTTATTATATCGCCGGTTATTTTTCCGGTAGATGCTATCTCAATAGTGTTTACCGTAATGTTGCCGTTAACTGTTCCGTGTACCACCATTTCTTTGGTGTTTACGTCGCCATCTATAATTCCATCCTTGCCTAAAATAAGCCCTTCAGAAATATCAACATTGCCTTTAACGTGTCCATCTATGCGGGCGAAGGCTTTGGCTTGCAAGCTACCGTCAACTACCGAGCCTTCGCTTATTAATGTGGTGATGGGTTGGCTGTGTATGCCCTGCTTGTTCTTCTTGTCCAAAAAACTCATTAGTTATTCAGCGTTAAAAACTTGGTAGGGTTTACAGGCTTTCCGTTTTGTCTAACCTCGTAATGCAAGTGCGCGCCTGTTGAGCGGCCGGTAGAACCAACTTGTCCAACTTTATCGCCTACACTTACCGCCTGCCCCACTTTTACAGTAATGCGCGAAAGGTGACCATAAACGGTCTCGTAACCATTATTATGTTTAACACGAACACAATTGCCGTAACCACCGGCCCATCCGGCAGAAACAACCCTGCCGTTGGCGGTACATTTTACTGCATCGCCGTAATGGCCTTTAAAATCTATACCGGGATGATACTCGGCCCGTTCGCCGCTGAATGGATCGCTACGATAGCCGAAGCGGGATGTTAGTGAGCTTATGCGCGGATAACCCATAGGGGTAAAAGCAACAGCGGTAACAACCCTGGTTAAATAACTATCATAGGCCATATAAACATCTCTATCTGACAGATCCGCGTCGGCATTACCACCCGCACCGCCAACAGAAGCGGTTGAAAACCCTTTAAGGCCGCGCTTTCTTAAATAATCGTTTATCTTTTTCAGCTTACCTTCAATAGACTGTATATATGTTTGAGCTACGTGGTCCTCTTCTGATTGCTTTAAGCTTTCAGGTATCTGCCCTTTCAGGTTTTTTATTTGCGATAATAATAATTGCTTTTCCAGCTCGTGGCGGGTATTATTCTGTTGTTGAACAACAATGGTAAGTACAAGCAATGCTAAAATGCTAAGCATACCTAAGGCATAGTACCTTAACCGGTTTATGTGCTTTGTTTTAATTTGCAGCGTTTTTGTTGCTGCTTCACTTTTGTTTAAAATGATGACGGTACTAACGTCTTTGGGGTCTAACTTCTTCAAATTTAAATCAATTAGGGTTTGCAAGTTAGAAAAACCCTTCAAATAATCAAGGCAAAAATTTGTTAAAAAAGTGCGGGATATGTGTCTACGAAAAACGGGCTTCCAAAACGTTTGACCAACATCTTGCCTATAATCTAGTTATTTATAAACCATAAGGCCGCTTACTTCAAAGGCAAGTGCAGCGTCTTTTTTTCGAGGAGTATTATCTTTGCCGCCAGCCATATTGCCGCCGAAGCGCTGGCCATTTGTAGAGTCGACCTGTTTATCGGCTATGCCTTCAATAATAACCACCCTGCCTTTTAAAGCGGCATGCAATACAATATCATAGTTTTTAAAATGGGCCGAAATAAGTCTGCCATGCCCGGCATTCAACGTAAACCATCCGCCTTTTTGTTTGGTGACCTTAACAACCCTGCCCCTGATAGTTGTGTTTACCCGAATCTTTTTGCCGATAAAAGATTCCGTTTTTGTTGCTTCTACAATTATTGTTGTATCTGGTTTCTGGCCAAACACCATTCCATGCGGCAGCGGGGTTTGTTGCGCGGAAACATTAAGGGTGAGAGACACAAGGATTAATAAAACAACCTGTTTCATTAATTTATAACAACAATATATGTGGTAAGGTTCTCCGAATTAATCGGGGAGACAATTCGTCGTAATTAAAAAAAGTTTCCCTTAAAAACATATTTATTTAAGGGCTGTTTGTTGTAGGAAACATACATCAAATGAAAAAGCTAAAAGTAATTTTAATTATCGCGTTATCGGCCTTTGCATTGCAGGCCTGTAACAGCACCGAAAAAGACAGTACCGAAACTGCCGACAGCCTGAATATGCAAAAGGATACTTCGGTAGCAGGCCCGGGTATTGCTGTAGTTGAAGATGATGCCAAATTTGTTGTTGATGCAGCAAATGGGGGAATGTCAGAAGTGGAGCTGGGCAAACTTGCACGTCAAAAAGCCACCAATGCCAAAGTAAAGGAATTTGCCGAAATGATGGTTATGGACCATACTAAGGCAAATGAAGAATTGAAAGCGCTGGCAAAAGCTAAAAACGTAACCCTTCCTGATTCATTAAATGTCGATTCAAAAAAAGGGCTGGATGACCTTTCAAAAAAAGCGGGAGCTGATTTTGATAAAGCTTATGTAAGCATGATGGTTGATGATCACAAAAAAGACGTTGCCGAGTTTGAAAAAGCCGGTAAAGATTTAAAAGACGCTGACCTGAAGGCTTTTGTTGATAAAACCCTACCCGTGTTAAAGGGCCATCTTACTAAAATAACCGCAATTAACGATGGTATGAAGTAAATAAAAACGGGTAAAAAACTCAAAAAAAGGGATGAAAAACCGGTTTTTTACCCCTTTTTGCTTGTTTTTTGTATTTTTTTTGAAAAAAAGTGAAAAAATTATCTGTTAAGTGCAATGTTATTTTATACCTTTGTGATACTTATTACGTCGGACTAAACCAATTTGTTCTTTATGAGGATAATAAGATCAGTTAATGGAAGGAGAAGGGTAGTAACTTCTCCTTTTTTTATTTCCTTTTTTTAATGGCGGTCCAAGGCCCAACCAGGCATAACAATTATAAAATTTGTAAAAAAATGCCTTTTTTATCTGTTTTTTTAAATTTATAGTGTTTTTTGCTTGTTTTCAACAAACTTTTCCACGGTTGCAAGCGTTTCAAATAATTTCTCGGATTCAATAGGCTTTCTTAGAAAACCTGAAAAATAACTACGATGTTCTTTATGATGCTCAGCGGTTATATCGGCCGTAAGAGCAAAGATCGGAGTGTCGCTATTTATATTTTTACCGGTTACAATTTCGCGCGCAGCTTCAAAGCCATCCATTTCGGGCATATGTATGTCCATCAAAATAAAATCAAACTTATTATTCTTTGATTTTGCTAACGCTTCAACTCCGTTTTTTGCATGCTCCGTGCTCATTTTCCAGTTTCCTAGCAGCTTGGTTATTACCATAGCGTTTATCAAATTATCTTCTGCAAGCAACACTGTTCTTCCGCGCAATGCATCTGAATAAGTTATGCTTTTTTTGCCGGGAACTACAGATGGTTTAAGTGTAAGATCAAAATAAAATGTAGAGCCTTTGCCAACAGCACTGTCAACCATAACAGTACTGTCATACAGCGACGTCAGTTTTTTCACGATGGCCAGGCCAAGGCCCGAGCCACCCTGTTTTTTTTTGGTTATTGAATGTGGTTGGGTAAATGCATCAAAAATACTTTGCTGGTTTTGCGGGCTAATGCCAATACCTGTGTCTATAATTTTAAAACGCAATAGATGCCCATCGGTTAAAGCGTCAATTTTTTCCACGCTTATTTGTACGCTGCCTGTGTGTGTAAATTTTATAGCGTTGGTAATAAGGTTGCCTAAAATTTGCGAGAGCTTTGTTTCATCAAGCTCATACGCTGTAGATACGCCATCACCAATATTTAATTGGAGTAACACACCTTTTTCTGAAGCAAGGCTTACATATGTATTTCTGATATTCTCAAGCAGTTGTAAAAAGTTGCATGGAGCAGGCTCAAGGTTGCTTTTCCCGGCCTCTAGCTTTGTAAAATCCAGGATGTCATTAATCAGCAGCAATAAATTATTAGAAGCAAAGCGCAGAGAGCTAAGCAGCTCTTGTTCCTCTTTATCTATCTTGTCAGATAGCAGTGATGCTATCGTTATCACCGCGTTTAATGGCGTTCTTATTTCATGGCTCATAGTTGACAGGAATTCCTGCTTTACCAAAGCCATTTGCTCAGCATGGTTCTTTTTCTCAATAATCTCGGCCCTTTCCAACTGCATTTGGGCCTCTTTTTTAAGCCGGTCCATTTGTGCAATCATTTCGTAGTTCTCTATTAATTTGAGCGTTTGATTGTTGATCACCTTATCTCTCTCCGTAAAATATAGCTCGAGGTGCCGCAAGGCGTTTTCGGTATCGCCTAGCTGTTTAGATATCTGGTAATACAAATAATAGCACTTGAACTTTATCATCACCAAATGATATTCAGTACTTAGTTTTAATGCATCGTCCAAAATTTTCTTTGCTTTTTCAAACTGCTGCATTTTGGAATATAAAATGGCCAGCCTGTGTAGGGCCATACCCAGGCCCAAAACCTCGCGCACGTCCTGATGGATTTTTATAGCCTGCTTAATATCGTCTTCAGCATTTTTGTATTTCTTTTTAACGATAGCAATCTTACCCCTTCCGTAAAGCGCAAAAGCCAAGCCCCTTATATCGCCTGTTTTTAGTTTGATAGCGATAGATTGGTCAATAAGGGCGGTCGCTTTCTGTAGATTTTTTTGCTTAAGATAGATGCTTGCCAGCGGGTTATAAGCATTTGCTTCCTGATTAAGATCACCCGCCAGCTTTGATTCTGCTATAGCTTCCTCATAGGTTCTTATAGCATTTTTGGGATCGCCAAAATAATCGTAAATGGTGCCTAATGCTTTTAAGGTGCGGGCCAGGTTTTGGTGATCGTTGTGTTTGCGATAGATATTAACGCAATCGGTAAGGTAGGCCATGCCCAGGTAGTAATTGTCGGTTTTATAATATACCCCTCCCAGGTTATATTTAGCACCGGCAATGCCCAACTCGTCATTTAACTCCTCAAAATAAGCAAGCGCTTCTTTTGACATGCTTATCGCCGAGTCGTACTCGCCCTGTATCATTAAAAAAAGGGCGTATTGACTAAGGCTTTTCGCTACGAGCGCTTTATCATCCAGCTCGCGGCTTATGGATAACGCCTGTCGGGCAAGGTCTACACTTCGTGTCAAATTACTTGACCTACAAGCATAGCCTTCATCTAATAAGCTAACCACATGGGCCTGGTTATCCTGCACGGATGGATTCATAGCTATTATACGGTTAGGTATGTAAACAGTTTGCCTTTTTTTAAAGTTAGTACTAAAAAAGCAATATTACATTATTAAAGCTTTATGGAACTTTTAACAGCCAATTAAACCCCTAAAGAGGCGATATCGAACGCTAAAACAAACTGAACTGAAGGTTTGATGTAAGGCTGTTGGTTTCGCGGCATCCCGTTATTTGATACAGGGCTGTTTCTGTATATCGCGAGGCGACAATTACTTCAGTTTCGCCGGCGCGGCTTTTAAAAAGGTTAAGCGCCAGGTCAGGGCAATTATTATCTTTTGACAGATGCGATAGAAAAAGATGACTCATAAAATCCGGGCGGTATCCTTCAAAAAGGGCAAGGGCCTGGGCGTTGGACAAGTGGCCTTTCCCGCCACGTATGCGCCTTTTTAAATGATAAGGATATCTGCCACGCTCCAGCATGTCTTCATCATAATTAGCTTCCAGAAATGCAGCATGGCATTGCTGAAAATGCGATATGAGATTCTCGCATACTACGCCAAGGTCGGTAAATACGCCTATTTTTAAATCCCCGCACGCTACTGTAAAACTATGGGGCTCGGCCGCATCATGCATTTTAGCGAATGGCGTAATAGAAAGCGTGCCAATATGCACCGGGGCATCTGCAAAAAATGGATATAACAAACCGTCAGCAATTGCCAGCCCTGAATATTGAAGAGTAAGTGGCGTTATATACACCGGTAAACTGTATTTTTTGGACAAAACCGCTAAACCGCGTATATGGTCGCTGTGTTCATGCGAAACGAAGATAGCCCGCACTTTATGCATTGATAAACCCAGGCGGGCCATGCGTGTTTCTGTTTCGCGACATGAAATGCCGGCATCTATCAGCACAGCATCATTCTCATTACCAATGTAATAACAATTGCCGTTACTGCCGGAATTTAATGAGGCTACCAATAGAGACATATTTACAAATAAACCCGTTTTTTATCGGTTAAGCAATAGGCATAAAAAAACCGGGCATTGTATTGCTACAGCTGCCCGGCATATTGTTTAATCAATTGTTTTCTTTAGTACATAAAGCTACCATCACCACGGCGCAATAGGTTGCGGCCATCTCTTTGTGCTCTGCCACTCCATTTTTGCAGATTAAGCGTAAAGCCAACCATTATATAACGGCTAAGCGGGTTTGAACGGGTATCAGTATAACCACTAGTTGATATGCTACGGTTAATAAAGTTATTTTGGTTAAATATGTCAAAGAAAGCAACTCGCAAAATGCCGTTGCGTTTTTCAAACATTTGTTTTTCAATAAATGCGTTGGCTACAAACGGATTTTTGGTTACGTTGTTAGCTATACCACTAACATAATTTTTGCTCAGATCGTATTCAATTGTCCAACTGCGGTCTTTACCAAAATAAAACCTACCCTCTAAGTTAGCGGCTATCCGGGTGATATTACTGTTACCGGCAGGGGTAAGGCTGTTAAAAGAGCGTTGAAGTGAGTGCGAAACGTTAGGATTGATCTCAATTACGTCATTAGGGTTAATTCTTGGACCCAGTACGGTTCTGAAAGTATAGGTACTTGTATGCGTAGGTGTGCCACGGCTTAAACCTACAGAGTAGTCGTACTGAGCCTGTCCGTTCAACTGTACCATATACCTTCTGTCGCTAAAACTTTTTGATATATTATAATTTCCTGATAAAGTTTTTCCACCGTTCATATTCACGAAAGTGGTTTGAGTAGTGGTAACTTTTTGTGTGGTTAATATCGTATTATCCTGAACTATCTGGTTGTTATTTAAACTGGCATTTAACTGTCCGCGTAAGTTTAGCCTTGAGTTAGAAAGATAGTTACTGTACTGCAATGACATGGTATGCCTGAAAGCCGGTTTAAGATTAGGATTACCAATTGTTACACGGGTAGGCTGTGATTGATCGGGCACGGGCTGTATTTGTGAAAATGAAGGCTCGGTGGTTGCGCCGCTATAGTTCATTGTCAATTGCTGCTGACGCGACCATTGGTATTGGAAACGAAATGAAGGTATCAGGAAGAAATTGTTACGCGATATAGCTATGTTGCCACGGCTTATGTTAACACCTTCTAAATGCGTTGGTATGGCGGTTGCTCCGACTAATAAATTATATTTGGTTTTTACCAAACGGAAGTTTAAAATCGCACGATTTTCTGTAAATGAATAGTTGAAAATGTTAGTTGCCCTGTCAACCCTTGCATAGATACCCCCAGGAGTTAAACTGTCTGTTAATAAGGAGTTGTCATAACCGCGGTAATTGATCACGCCGTTAAACTCCAATTGTGATGAAGGTGATAACGGCTCACGGAAGATTACGCTTGTGCGGTAGGTTTTTGTTAAGTTTTTACTGTTTACTATACGTATAATAGCAGAGTCTGTAGGTAAAGCGGTACTCAGGTCCCTGATGAGGGTATTTTGCTCATTAGTTGTTTTCGCGTCAACGTTTGTTATGGTAAAATCAACCGAAAAGAGCCTTCTTGGCTTTTTAAATGTGTATTCATATAAAGCTCTCAAACCTAACTGCGGCGTATTGCTGCTGTTGCTGGTAATACTTTTAGTGTTCTGCTTACGAAATCCTGTTTGAACTTGATCAGAAATATTGTCTGACGTAGAGTTAGTAATACTAAAGCTTGGCGTTATCCTGATAAACTGAGCGCTATCGGGGGTCCACTCAAACTCCATACTCGCTCTGTGGCTTTTATTGGTGCTCTTGTTGGTGCTGTTTGTAGTGGTAAACAAGGTGTCTATCTTATTACCAAGATTGTAAGCCTGCAATGAAGAGGTAAGGTTAAGTACAGTTGCATCGCTGTAATTTATATTGTAACTACCATTCACCTGCAGCTTTTCGCTTAACTGATCGCGGTAGCTAATTGATGCGTTACCATTTAAGGTA
>CBFGNU010000113.1:0-11580 GCA_965650195.1 uncultured Mucilaginibacter sp.
TTTCTGCTGCTAACTGCTGCTGCAACTTTTCAATGGCTTCGTCGCCAAAAACAGCTTGTTGTATTTTGCCTGATAGTTCTTCCTGCAAAGCAAGTAACTCCGCATTGGTACTCACGCGATGCTTTTTTTGCAGGTTGTAGATGATGGTAAGGCGGGTATTTATATCAGCGGCACGGGCTTCGTCGGTATAGGTGCGTTGCTCAATATTATCAATTTCGGCAGCAATATCTTTCAATTCAATTACTACGCTGTTTAATCTTTCGCGCAGTTCCTCAATCTCCGGATTAAATTTAGCAGGTGTTCCTAATTGCGTACCCGCCTCGCGTAGTTGCAACAACGCAGCGGCTTCGCTTTCCTGCAACAGGTAATTGGCAGCTAATAAATTGCGTTTAATTTCTTCGGCGTTATTTAGCGTGTAAAGCTCCTTTTCCAGTTTTTCCTGCTCATTGGCAACTAGTGCAGCTTTTTCAAGCTCATCAAACTGAAACTGGTAATAATCAAGGTCGGCCTTAGCTTTTTTGCTGTCTTCTATCAGCAGCTTTAGACGGGCGCCTCCTTTTTTATACTGACTGAATTTTACGCGATATTCATCCAACAACGCCGGGTGTTTTGCAACGGCATCAACCACCATCAACTGAAACAAGGGATTATTGATCTCTAATGTGGCATGTTGTGAGTGGATATCTATCAGTTTCTCTCCTAAAGTTTTTAAAACAGTAAGGTTTACCGGAGTATCGTTTACAAAAGAGCGCGATTTACCATCTGCAGATATTTCGCGGCGTAGAACGGTTTCAGCCTCATAATCCAGGTCGTTCTCCTCAAAAAAACTTTTTAGGTGAAACCCATCAATTTTAAACAGGCCCTCTATAATGCATTTTTTTTGCTGATTGAAAAAGTAGCGGCTCTCCGCCCGTTGACCCAGTATTAGTGACAGCGCACCCAGAACGATGGATTTACCCGCACCGGTCTCGCCCGTAAGTATGTTTAGGCCCTTGTCGAAAACAATTTCCAGGTCATCAATTAAAGCGTAGTTATTAATACTTAGCTTTTGCAGCATACAGGCATCCTTTATTTAGGTTACTAAAGTACAAAAAACGCGGGTTTTTGTTGGTAAAATACGGCCAACTATTCAGGTTCACATTTCCCCGGAAAGCGAAATATGCGTTGCTTAATGACCATTTGTTTGAAGCAGCAAGTGTTCCAAACCGATTAATTTGCTGTTCCAAAGTGTTCCAATTTTAAGCGAAAATTGAAAAGCGCCACAATATGCTTATTATCAGTTGTTTGCAGGTGTTTTACAGTTAACCTTACTGACTTATAAGTAGTTTCAAAGTGTTCCAAACTGTTTCGCTTACAAAATCAAACCTGCTGAAAAACAAATAGTTAGCACCGTCAGTCATATTTTCAATATCACAAGGCTTTATATTTTTTGGAACAGCAGTGGCCCGGCAAACAACCGCAAAAAACAAAGGACCGGCGTACGGCCGGTCCTTTCAAACTAAATATAAACTGATCTACTATAAAGGTTTTGCCGCTGGGGCAACTTTAGCTTCAGGAGCTTCTTTTGCCTCAGGTTTCTCAGGCGCTTCGGGTTTCTCAGGTGCTTCAGGTTTCTCAGGCAATTCCTTAAGCTCTTTGATGATTTCCACCTCTTTCATCACTTTTTTAAAATCTGGGCTATCTTTAAACTTTTCGGCCATTTTTAGCGCCTGTTCTACCATCTTTTGCTGTTGCTTTTTCCACTCGGGGCTGTTAGTCATTTTTTTACTCATCTCGGCCGCCTTTAGGCCAAACGCGGTAGCATTTTTAACAAGCTCTGCCTGGTTTTTTTGCCATTCGGCGCTGTTGGTAACTTTTGAACTTAGCTCCGCAGCTTGCAGGCCAATTTCTACAGCTTTTTGTACCAGTTCGTCTTTACGCTCTTCCCAGTTTGGGCTGCCAAACTCTTTTTCTAATTCCGCCGCTCTTTTTTCAATGTCAGCTTGCTTCTTTTTCCATTCAGGACTGTCAAACTGTTTCGACATTTTTTCGGCTTGTTTTTCAATAGCAGCTTGTTGCTTTTTCCATGCTTTGCTTTCAAACTTTTTACTCATCGCCAACGCCTGTTTTTCAATAGCTGCCTGTTGTTTTTTAAATGCAGGGCTTTCAAAATAGGTATCCATTTTGTCAAAATGGGCGCTCATTTTGTCAAATGCCGAGTCGGTTCTAAACTTGAAATTAAAGTTGTGGTTTTCTCTGGCATCCAAATCACGCTTTACTTCGGCAGGCAGGTCAGCCGCTGAATTGTATTCTTTGCGATTGCCCTTGTCATCAACAATTATGACCTTATATTTCCCAGGCTTCTTAGTGGTATCACCCAGATTAGTAAACGTAGTATCATCGTATTTAACTTCTACCCTATGTTTTTTTGCTTTAGGCGTAACGGCAACTTCCGGAGCTATTCGCTCCGACGAGACAATATCGCCGCCCGATGTAAAGGCTGCCAGCATTTTAATAGCCGGATCAAGGTTTTTAACTTTCAGTTTTCCGTCTTCAACTTTTGGGTTAAGCCAGGCTATGCTGGTTATGCCGAAGGTAAGCGCCAGTACAGTTACCAATACCGGGCGAATATTTATGGTGTGTTTTTTAGTTTTCATGATTCTTTCAATTCTGTTAAGTAATTCAAATTTTCGCTTACCGGTAGCGGCAAGGGCCAGTTGCCATTGGTATTGCTTGTTTTCTTCTAATTTTAGCAGGGTTTGGGCGTAAATAAATGGCCTGCTGGTGGTTGCTATCACCAGGTCATCGCAGCTATGCTCTCTTTCCTCGCTGATGATTTTACCTATCAGCCGGGCAAAGGGGTTAAAGAAAAGCATAATGCCTATAACCTGTTGAATAAAATTATGAAGGTAATCGTTGCGTTTAACGTGGGCCAGTTCATGCAGCAATATGGCTTCAACTTCTTCCGTATTTAAATAACAGGATATAGATATCGGAAGTAGTATTATTGGTTTAAAAAAACCGGTTACACAGGGCACATCAACCCATTCGCTAAACGCAGCATCAACTTTTGTTTTTAGATTTAATTGAGATGATAGCTTGCGGATAGATGCAGCAAATTCTGTTTGCGTAACGTATTTTTTTATCTGGTAAATGTTATTCCACGCGAAGGCCAGCTTAAGGGTATTAAAAACGAGGCCGACCACATATAGCACGGTAACATAAGGCATATAGCCTGCAATAGTTACATAGTATTTGTTAACCGGAGCTTGAATGCCCGTGTCTATCAACGCGGGCAATGCAACCGGATTAAGCGCCAGCGGTGTAGTTGATTGCCATTGGTAATTGATCAGTTGTAAAAATAAGGTGTATAAAAACCATCCTAAAACAGCAGTAAGTGCACCAAAGCCAACACGATACCTGATAGCAGCCGGGACCTGCGGGAAAATCAATATAAATATGCGCAACAGCATATATATAATTAAGCCCTGCCACAGCGAATGAACGACTGTGATACCCAAAACCTGGCTGATGTTATAAAACAGATTTTCCATTGCGCTTTAGTTTTTTCTTTTAACTAATCACTAACCCTTATTCTCAAATTGCTGTAAATACTTCTTTATCGCGTCCAACTCATCATTTGATGCACGGTGCTGCCCAAGCGCCTGTATCACCAAATCAGCAGTTGATCCTTTAAATACTGTATTGATAATTTTATCCAGCGCGGTGCTTTGTGCCTGTTCCCTGCTTATTAAGGCTTTATACAAGTGTGTTTTGGCCGTAGTGTCGCGCTCAACCAAACCTTTGTCGTGCATTATCTGCATTAACTTTAGCGTAGTTGTGTAACCGGCATCTTTATTTTTTGCCAGTTCTTCATGCACGTCGCGTACGGTACATTGGCCCTTTTTCCAAATCACCTGTAAAATTTCAAGCTCGCTTTCTGTGGCTTTTAGTTCCATAATTTCTCTATACGAATATCTTCGTACAAAGATGTACGATTGGTTTCGTATATGCAAGAGAAAAATGAAAATTTTTCAAAATATTTTTATTTAGTTTTGCGTTACACATATATTATAGTCGCCTTAACGGGTAATTTGTTACAAGTCGGCTATCAAAAACGGAAAACAGACGATCCTGCTTCCATGCATCTTATTAAAAATTGAAAGTTTAATACTTTAGCCATGAAGTTTCAAGGGTTAGGTTCTATTGTAAAGCGCTGCGGGATAATTGCGCTTATTTTATTTCTTCAAATTACAGTTAGCGCCGCGCAAAACCTACGTGTAGCCGCTGCCGCAAACCTTCAAAGCGTTATAGGAGCACTCCGGGCAGATTTTAAAAAGAAAACAGATATAACTATTGAGCCGATAGTAGGCTCGTCGGGCAAATTGGTGGCTCAAATAAAAAACGGCGCACCCTTTGACTTGTTCCTTTCTGCCGATATGGATTTTCCGGAAGTGTTATATAGCGAAGGACTTACCACGAACAAGCCCGTTGTTTATGCTTACGGTAACCTAATAATTTGCAGCACACAGGACATAGGCTTTGTTAACTGGCAGCGCGTTTTATTAACGCCAAGTGTAAAGAAAATTGTAATTGCTAACCCCGATGTTGCGCCTTACGGAGCAGCGGCAAAAGAAGTATTGCAAAAGGAAGATGTTTTAGATAATGTGAAATCCAAACTAATTTTTGGTGAAAGTATAGCCCAGGTAAATACTTACATAACAACGGGTGTGGTTGATGTCGGCTTTACCACGCAGGCGTTGGTCAGAGACCCTGCTAACCAAACAAAATTATACTGGAAAGTCATCGACCCAAAGACATATACACCCATACGCCAGGGAATGGTAATATTAAAACGTGCCGAAAAGAATCCCGGAGCGGTAAAATTTTATAAATATCTGGTGAGTGGAGATGCTAAGCGAATATTCGAGAAGTACGGTTATAGGAAATAATATTATTATGGATCTATCACCTATTTGGCTCACCCTTAAACTCGCCGCAATAACAACGCTGCTGTTGTTAATTGTGGGTTTGCCCCTTGCATGGTGGTTGTCTAAAAGCAGATCGGTATTTAAGCTTATTATTGAAGCGTTGATAACAATGCCTTTGGTTTTACCGCCATCTGTATTAGGGTTCTATTTGCTGCTGGCTTTTAGTCCGCAGCATGGCATTGGCAAATGGCTGCAGGATACTTTTGATATACAACTTGTTTTTTCTTTTAAAGGATTAGTGCTGGCATCGGTAATTTATAGCCTACCGTTTATGACAGGACCCATCAAATCGGCATTACAGCAACTGCCCGCATCATTGGCACAAGCATCATACACATTAGGTAAAACGCAATGGGAAACATTCAAAAGCGTACTACTGCCCAATATCAAACCTTCGCTGGCAACGGCCTTGGTACTCACGTTTGCGCATACGCTCGGCGAGTTCGGTGTTGTATTGATGATAGGCGGAAATATCCCCAACGTTACCCGCGTGGCGTCGATAGCTGTTTATGATTCTGTTGAGCGCATGGATTATGCGTCAGCAAATAACTATTCACTTATTTTATTTGCTCTTACATTTATTATGGTTATAGGCGTTTTTGTGTTTAATAAATATCAAGCTAAAAGTCCCTTAGAATGATTGATATAAACGTTGAAAAAAAGCTAAAGGGCTACGGCGGGGCAGGCACATTAAAGGTAAACCACAAATTTGCATCGGGCAGTATTACTAAAATACATGGGCCGTCGGGCGCTGGTAAAACTACTTTTTTAAAGATAATTGCAGGCCTCGTAAAAGCTGACGCGGGGCAAATCACTGTCGACGATACCGTATGGCTGGATACTGAACGTCAAATCAATCTATCGCCGCAGGCCAGGCGGGTTGGGTTTGTATTTCAGGATTACGCGCTGTTCCCAAATATGTCTGTAAAGCAGCACATGGAATATGCAACAACTGATAAAAATTGGATAGACCGTCTGTTGCATTTAGGTAAACTGGAAACGTTAACAACCCACAAGCCTCATCATTTATCGGGCGGGCAACAGCAAAGGTTGGCCATTTTGCGGGCGTTGGCCATCAGGCCCCGGGTAATATTAATGGATGAGCCTTTTTCCGCGCTGGACCGTGCCATGAAATCTGAATTGATAAGTGATCTGAAATCCATTTTCTCCGATCTAGATGCTACTATTTTAATAGTGAGTCATAATCCTGACGAACTGGTGGGTATTGCAAATGAAGAGCTTTACATAGCAGGGGTTTAGGTTTTTCAATTTAACTTTCTGTTCTATAAATAATATTGCATGGACCGGAAATACCTCTAAAATAAGCTGTAATTTTTTGATATAGAGGACAAAAGGAAGCATTTATCTATTAATAATATATTTAATAATTATATTTGGGAGAAATAAATTATCACGACCCCAAATCTCCCATAGCTAAAACATCCCATGCCGTTACCGCAACATTGCCGTATTTTAATGGCATTATTGTTTTGTTTGCTTATTGCCTTGTTTTCTTGCGATAAAAAAGCAGGGGGGGGAAATGAGGTGTTGAAAAAGCGCTTTCAAACTATTGATAGTTTATTTAGCGCCGGCAAACCTGATACGGCGCTAAAACTACAAAGGAATTTGCGGCCGGGTATTGAAAAAACCGACCCACTTCTAGTAACTTATTATTGCAATATAGTAGAACATACTTCGGCCGACACAGCCTTGCGGGTTTTATATGCAGACAGTGCCATTTCATTTTTTTACGATGACACGAAACGCAAAAATTATCCTTCGGAATACGCCAGGGCCTTGTTAGCTAAGGGTGATGTCTGTTTTGCGACAAAAGAGTATAGTGCCGCTCTTCAAAATTATGAACGCGCCCGTAACTTAAAGGGGAATAACGATAATAATGGCGTGTTAGCTTCAAAGATGGCTAATATATATTTTGGTCAAGGAAACTTTGAGGTTGCCGCCCGTTATTGGATGGAAAGTTACCGGCAGTTAGAAGCATCTGCAGCAAAATACACACCGCAGCGTTTATTTTATCTTAAACAGGGAGTGCTTGACAATGCCGGCATCAGCTATGAACGAATGAACAAGCTGGATAGCGCCGTATACCTTTACAAGCTCGACCTTAAACTGATCAACACTGCCGAGAATGACAGCCGTATTAACCAGGAACAGGTTATAAATGCGCGCATTGTGCTTTATGATAATTTGGGTGGGACGTATTTAAAGCAAAACAAATTAGACTCGGCCGCTAAATACCTTATTAAATGCGTAGCCCTGCCGGCAAAAGATAATGATGGCATGCGGATGTCATCGTTTCTTAAACTTGCCTGGCTTTATCAGTTATTAGGTAACGATAAAGAGGCAGCTACATCTTTTGAAAAAAGCTACCAACTTTTAAAACTTTATGGCAAGCACAACGCCCGCGTTAAAGTGCTTTGGCATAAGTATTATGCCGATTTTGTGGCTAAACAGGGAAATGCTGTAAAAGCTTATCAATATCAAAATGATTATATAAGGTTAAAAGATTCATTAGACAGCAGCTTAGAAAAGTTGCGTAACGTTGACGTTGCGCAGGAGCTAAATTTTATTGCGCAGCAAAACCGCCTGGAACGCCTTGAACAGCAGGCACGAATAGAGAAATTGTATGTTGCAGTTATTACTATTGCTGTTATTATAGCGTTGGTAGTGATCTTTTTTATAACGCGTATTTTAAAACAAAGCCGTAAAAATCATCGCGAGGCACAAGAACGAAACATTAGTTTAAAAATAACTATGGACGAGTTGGAGAACGCCAACAAAAATATAACAAGGATAATGCGTGTTATGGCGCACGACCTGAGAACCCCGTTATCAGGTATCATTGGTCTCGCATCAGCAGTAAATGAGGATAAAAACCTCAATGGCGACAATCGGCACATGGTGCAGTTAATAGAAAGTACCGGTGGTCGAACTTTAGATATGATAGACGAGCTTCTCAAATCGGGCCTGTCTGACGAAAAGGAAAATCTTGAAAAGAAACCCGTCGATCTTAAAACCCTGTTAAGTGAGTTAATTGAACTGCTGCAATTTAAAGCCGATGAGAAGCACCTGAAAATAAATTTTGATAGCGCTGAAACGGTTATAGTTGAAGTAAGTTATGAAAAGATATGGCGTGTATTCAGCAATATAATTGCCAACGCCATAAAATTCAGCCACCGTGGTGATACGATACAGGTAACACTTAAAAGAAACCCGGAAAATAAAACAGTATTAATTTTAGTTGCTGATAACGGCATTGGTATACCCGAAAAAGAACATGAGGAAGTTTTTGAGATGTTTACCGAAGCAAAACGCCCGGGAACAGACGGAGAAAAGTCTTTCGGATTGGGTTTGGCTATATCTAAAAGGATAGTTACCCTACATAACGGTAGACTATGGTTGGAAAGCCAGCCGGACAGAGGAACAAGCTTTTTTATAGAACTGCCCGCTTAAGTAAATTACCTGCACCACACCATCTCAGCATGGCACAGGTAATTTAATCATTAATTCATTTCCTGAACGCTTGCGGTCAGTTTGACAGCTGGTTGTCCGGTAGTGCTCATCATTGATACTTCGGGAACAACTATTTTTAATTTTCCGCCTGTAACGGTAATTTGTACTTTAACGCCTACGCTATTATAAGCATAAACGCCGGCTGGTCCACCTGCTGACATTTGAAAATTATTGGCATTTAAAGCCGTCCCTAAACCAACCAATTCGTATGATCCGCTTGTTGTTGGCGGAGTTAGGAAAGTAAAGTTTATAGAATTTACGGTCGGGCTTGCTCCTACCGGCACAGCATCCCAAAAGCTCAGAAGTGTGTTTGATGTGCCACCACTTGTTGTACCTTTATTAGATAACGCGGCTTTGTAGGTTGTCGCGCCCAGGGTCCAACTACTATCTACTGATGCCGTTACATCGCTTTTTTTGCATCCCGCTGCAAATATTGCAAGAGTAATTACTAAGATAAATGCTTTTTTCATGTTTTTACGTTTAAATTGATATCTGCAAAGCACCGCTTTTATCTGGTCGGCCGCAATAACGCAAATGCAGTAATTATTGGCAGAATGCAAACACAGACAGGGGTACACATCTACACCCTAAACTTGTCTCTTTTACAACCCACGCGATAGGACGGGAGCAACTATATTTGTAATGATCAAATAATTATTACCATATTTATTACAAACTTAACTCACAAAATCATGAAAATTATTTATTGGATTTTTACAGTGCTGCTTATCCTGCTGATGTTATTCTCGGCAGTAGGCGCTTTCTTTCCCAACCCTCAGGGCGAAGCTATGATGAAGGCAATTGGCTACCCTTATAGTGTTTTGCACTTGCTTGCAGTAGCCAAAGTTCTTGGCGTTATTGCATTATTGGTTCCGGGTTTCCCGAGGTTAAAAGAATGGGCATATGCGGGTTTCGCATTTGACCTGATAGGTGCTACTTACGCCTTTTTAATTATCGGTACGCCGATTGCCGACGTAGCATTTATGCTGGTAGGTTTGGTGCTGGTATTCGGCTCATACATTTACTACCATAAGTTATTAAACGCAAAGAAGGCTTAGTGCCTTCTTTGCGTTTTTAGCATAGTTGCAAATTCTAATTTTAGCTTAACAGAAACTTCATGTAAGGTTTTATTTGTAATATTGATATTTGCAAATCAAGCTCAACCCCTCATGAAGATAAAAGTTCTTTTCCTGCTGTCTTTTGTTTGCACAGCAATAGCTGCATCGGCCCAAAATAAAGCTAAAAGCGTTACCGTAACAAACACGCTGCCGCGCCCCAAATTGGTAGTAGGCATAGTGGTTGATCAGATGCGCTGGGATTACCTTTATCGCTTTTATGACCGTTATAGCAGCGGGGGTTTTAAGCGCATGCTTAATGAAGGCTTTACCTGCGAGAATACCAATATCGACTATATTCCAACTGTTACTGCCATAGGCCACAGCACGATATACACCGGCTCTGTACCGGCCCTGCACGGTATTGCAGGTAATGATTTTATTGTACAGGCCACGGGCAAATCAATGTACTGCACCGAAGATACCACAGTTCAAACCGTGGGTAGTACTTCCACTGCAGGTAGAATGTCACCACGTAATTTACTGGTTACCACGGTTGCCGACGAATTGAAACTGGCCACTAACTTTAGTTCAAAGGTTATTGGTATAGCGTTAAAAGATCGAGGAGGTATACTACCTGCCGGGCATACTGCTGATGCCGCGTATTGGTTTGACGATAAAAATGCAAGCTGGATAAGCAGTACCTACTACATGACGGACCTGCCGCAGTGGGTGAAAGATTTTAATGCGAAAAAGCTACCGGATGCCTACCTTAAAAAAGATTGGAACACTCTATATCCCATAAATACCTACACGCAAACTCTTCCCGATGAGAGTAAATACGAGGGCAAATTTACGGGGGCTGCCACCACGGGCTTCCCTATAAAAACATCCGAATTATATAAAGGCAATGCCGGCATGATCCGCACTACACCTTTCGGCAATACTCTTACACTTGATCTGGCTAAAGCGGCAATTGATAACGAAGCTATGGGTAAAGACGCTGTTACCGACTTTTTGGCGGTAAGCCTTTCCTCGACAGATTATGTTGGTCATCAGTTCGGTATCAATGCAGTTGAAATTGAAGATACATACCTAAGGTTGGATAAGGATCTGAACGAGTTTTTTATTTATCTGGATAGCAAAATAGGAAAAGGCCAATACACAGTATTTTTGTCTGCCGACCATGGCGCAGCACATAACACAGGTTTTTTGCGCGACCATAATGTCCCTGCCGATTTATGGGATAGCGGAGCTGCATTACGAGAATTGAATAAAGTATTGCTCGATAAATATAAAACTGATCGCGTTGTGCTTTCTTTCACCAATTATCAGTTTAACCTTAATTATGCGGCAATAGCAAAAGCAGGCTTGGATGAGGGCGCTATAAAGGCCGATTGTATTAAACTGTTAGAAAAGCAACCCGGCGTTGCGTTTGTAGTTGATATGCAAAAGGCTGGCGGTGCGGCCCTCCCGGAAGTTTTACGCACGCGTATTATAAACGGTTATAGCCGCGACTTTAGCGGAGCAATACAGATTATATTGGACCCTGGGTGGGCAAGCGGCAGAAGGGTGGGCCAAAATTCGCCTACAGGAACGGGACATGGCACCTGGAACCCTTATGATGCCCATATTCCCCTTGTTTTTATGGGATGGGGCGTTAAGCATGGCAGTACCGTTCGAGCTACCAACATGACGGATATTGCACCAACTATAGCCGCTCTACTACATATACAGGCACCTAACGGGAATATAGGGGTCGCTATTGAAGAAGTAATAAAGTAGGATCAAAACGTGTCGTCTCATCATATTGTAAGAGAAAAGCAAGAGCCTGCCCTGCTGATACTGGGAATGGACACCTTTGATCTAGAGTTGTTTGGGCAGCTGCTGGAGTGGAGTCCAACTGTTATTACCACAGTTGATATAGCGGAAAAGCTGAATTCACTCGGCATCAAGGTGGACAGAATACTAAGTGACAATCAAGCCGACGACGTTCAATCTGACGTAAAATATATTCCAACCAA
>CBFGNU010000114.1:0-11554 GCA_965650195.1 uncultured Mucilaginibacter sp.
ACCATCCTGCACCCTGAACAATTCTATCACTCTTATATCTTTTCCCATAAAATGTAGATCGAGGTGTGCCACAACAATATAACCTTCTTCAATCAGGCGTACTATTGGCGATTTGTCTGTATCCGCGGATGGCGGCAGCGTTTTTAAAAATTCCACCATTTCAAAAAGCGCTTCTCTCCCATCTTTACCCATGGCGCTATGCTGTATATAATTTTTGTGAACGTAGTTAGGTATTAACTCGCTTTTGCGCTCGCGTACTACGTGGCGGTAAAAACCGGTTATTATTGCTTTTTTGGATGTTAGTTCCATTACATTATATCGTTTAAAGGCAAGTAAAAACCTGCCTGAACATTAAAAAAATTGGTTGAGTTTGGGCAATAGCGTTTACATGCGGCTTAGTGCCCGCAATTGCCCCGTTATAGGATTGGATTATGATGATCCCTGCTTAGTATGTGATGATAGTAATTATGAAGTGAAGGTAAGCAAAGTTGTTAGTAACGCAAATTTTGCCACATAACAAACGTTAAATTATTTAGCTTTGCTATTACCAACCAATTTTAACTAAAGATGAGTACTCAGAACGAGCGCCCTACCATACCCAGTCTTATCAGGTACCTGGTAAAAAACATCCATCCCGAAACGCATCCTTTTTTATCGCATAAGGTTGCTGATGCCTGGGTTGATATAACATACGCCGAGGCTTTAGAAAAAATAGATGCTATATCCGCTTGGTTTTTAAGCATCGGTATTAAAAAGGGTGACCGCCTGGCTATCATTATGGATAACAGTCCGGATTATATTCTTTATGATCAGGCATTGCAGCAAATTGGCGGGGTTAATACTTCCATTTATCCTACCCTGTCTGAAGCTGAAGTAGAATACATCTTAAACGACTCCGGCGCTAAAACTATTTTAGTGGGTAGTACATTCCTGTTCCGTAAGGTGACAAAGGTTGCGGATAACTGTCCCGAACTGATCCGCATTATAGCATGCGACGGGGCGGAACGATTTAAAAACAAATCGACATTAAAAGCAGGTTTAACAGGCTTTAATGCAATAATCGAAGAAGGTCGTAAAGTAATAGGTGAATATCGCCAGGCCATTAATGCAGCTCGCGAAGCGATTTTACCGTCCGACCTTTCCTGTTTGATCTATACCTCCGGCACAACCGGTACGCCAAAGGGCGTAATGCTTACGCACTATAACCTGGTAGAGAATGTGCGTACAAGCTTGATACAGATCCCTGTGGTTGAAAAGACCGATCTTTTTCTTTCGTTCCTGCCGCTATCGCATGTATTTGAGCGGACGGCAACTTACCATATAAGTTTATATGCCGGCTGCAAAATAGCCTTCGCGCAAAGCCTGGAGCTGCTGGCCCGCAACATGGGCGAGGTGAAACCAACCATAATGAACTGTGTGCCACGCCTGTTGGAACGCATACACGATAAAGCCATTAAAAGCGGCACCGATGCCGGCGGCATGAAGGCTAAGATATTCTTCTGGGCGTTGAAGATCGGCAGGCAGTACCGTTTGGCTAAAGAAGCAGGTAAATCGCCGGGTATAATATTGAGTGCGGAATACGCGCTGGCGGAGAAGTTAGTCTTCAGCAAGATAAAAGAGAAAACCGGTGGGCGCTTAAAGTTCATGATCTCCGGCGGCGGGGCATTGCCTAAAAACATTGGTGAGTTCTTCGGAGACCTGGGCATCAAAATATTAGAAGGCTTTGGCCTTACCGAAACCTCTCCGGTTATGGCGGTTACAGAGTATCATCGCCAGGTATATGGTACGGTGGGCCGCATTATACCGGGCATTGAGGTAGGTATACAGAATGTGGATACAAAGCACATTTACACCGTGCAAACGCACGATACTTTTAAAGAGGATTTCCAATCCGAAGAAGGCGAGATCATCGTTCGCGGGCATTGCGTGATGAAAGGTTACTTGAACAAACCGCAGGAAACCGCTGCCGCTATTGACGATCACGGATGGCTGCATACCGGCGATATTGGCCGGTTCTTTAAGGGCAACCTGCAGATAACCGACCGTCTTAAAAATATGCTGGTTAACGCTTATGGCAAGAACATTTACCCTACCCCGGTTGAGAACACCTACCTGAAGAGTCCCAAGATTGAGGGTGTGTTTCTCATCGGCGATAAGCGGGAACATATTACCGCCATCATCATCCCCGCAAGGGAAACCTTGCAGGAAACCTTCAACCTTACCGAAGCCTTTTTTGAGCAACCTGACGTATTTATTGAGGATAAAGAGATAAAAGACTGGATAGCCAAGGATATTAAAGTCTTCTCTAACGAACTGGCCAAGTTTGAACGCATTAAGAACTTTAAGGTTAAACGCAAGCCTTTCAGCATGGAGGATGGTGAGATTACCCCTACCATGAAAGCCAAACGGAAGGTGATCGAGAAAAAGTATGCTGATGCGATAGAGGAATTGTATACGCAGGAAGTAGAAGCGGACTAAGCCCTCTTCCGTTCCCCCTGAGGGGGGAAGCTTTGAGGTAGTTTGTTCCGGTGTGAGGGTGAAACAAATGGAACAAACCGGAACAAGATATTAGTTAAACAACTGATACATAGTAGCTTGAATTTTTTAGGTGGAACAAAGTGAAACAACTTATTCGTCAGGAAATTTAGCTGTAGTTTTGGGTTAAACAGCTGATAAACAGGACACTTATGGAATTGCCGGTTTTTGTTCCGGTAGCGGGGCAAGATTTAGACGCTGCTGATCAGCTAACTTTAGCATAAATTGAGCATGATTTTATTATAAAACGCCCAACACCTCCCTTATCCCCTCCACGTTTTTAAAGCGCGCATTATCTATAATACCCTCTATCTGCTCATGCGCCCATGTAATATGGAAAGGCACATGTATGGCATGGCCACCAATATTCAGCACAGGCAGCACATCACTTTTAAGCGAATTTCCGATCATTAAAAACTCATCCGGTTGTATATCCAGGTGTTTTAGCAGCTTTAGGTAGTTAGCCTCGTCTTTTTCTGACATGATCTCTACATGGTGAAAGTAGTCTATCAAACCTGATTTTTTGAGTTTGCGTTCCTGGTCCAGCAGATCGCCTTTGGTGGCTACTACCAGGCGGTATTTGTCTTTAACGGCAGTAAGTACTTCCTCAACCCCATCTAATAGTTCAATAGGCTGGTTTAGCATTTGCCTGCCCAGATCCAATATCTGCGCAATACCTTGCGCGTTAATGGTACCGCCGCTTATGGTTAAAGCGGCTTCCATCATCGACAAAATAAAACCCTTTATTCCGTAACCATACAAGCCAAGATTGGCTATTTCAATTTTCAGCAACTCGCGCTCCAGATCGCGTTCGCTCATGTATTCACCCATAAGGGCGCAAAACTTTTCTTCGGATGCACGGAAATATGGCTCATTAACCCATAAGGTATCGTCGGCATCAAAAGCAATAACTTTGATATTCATGGCGTAAAAATAGAGATTAGTGATTGGTTTTTATTTACAAAGCAAAAACCAATCACTAATTACTGTTTTAGCTTACCACGGGCTTTCTTGATCTGCCGTGTCAATATCATTACTAAAGTATTTACCTGTAGGGCCATCGGCACCTATAGTAGCATATTTAACAATGATGTTTGCGGCGCTTTCAATAGTACCCGGACCATTATGGTGGTTAAAATCTGTTTGGGTATATCCCGGATCAACTGCATTCACCTTGAAGGCGGTATCTCTCAGCTCATAAGCCAAAACAACCGTATAAGCGTTCAATGCTGTTTTTGACGTACCATAAGCTGCCGTTTTTACCGCGTAGTATTGCCAGTTCGGATCACTGTGCAGCGTTAAAGAACCTAAACCCGATGTTACATTCACTATCCTTGGTTCTGCTGACTTTTTCAAGGCCTCTATAAAAGTTTGCGTTACATTTATCACACCAAAGAAATTGGTATCATACACTTCACGCGCAATACTTAAGTCGACAGTAAGCGCACTTTGGTCCATGCCACCCAAAATGCCGGCGTTATTTATTAATACATCCAACTCCGTTACCTTTTTTCCCGCTGCTTCAACAGATGCGGGGTCGCTCACATCTATCTGTAATAATTCAACGTTGTCAAGTCCTTCGCTTTTTAACTGTGCCACCGCTTGCGCGCCGCGTACAGCATCGCGGCTGCCTAAGTAAACCAAATATCCTTGCTGAAGTAAATGTCTTGCTGTTTCAAAACCGATGCTTTTGTTGGCACCGGTTATAAGTGCTTTTTTCATATATAGTTTTTAGTTTAGCAAATGTACCGTCGTAAAAACTATCTCAATTGCACTTCTGCGGGTATCAATGGTACATTTTACGGGTACTTGTGCGAAACACTGCCGGAGTGTCTCCGGTTATCCGTTTAAAAAAACGATTAAAGTAAGATGCATCTTCAAAACCCAGCGTAAAAGCTATTTCCTTAATAGCGTAATTTGTATGAAAAAGCAGGCGTTTAGCTTCCACTATCAACCGTTCGTGAATGTGAGTAATAGCAGGCTTTCCGCTTTGCTCCTTTACTACCTCGCTTAAATGTCCGGCCGTAATGTTTAGCATATCAGCATAAGCTGATACTTCGTGCTGCTCAATATAATTTTCTTCAATTTTATTTAAGTACTTCTTCAACAGAACTTTTTCGGGTATCGTTTCTGTATTGCTAAACTGCAATGCGTACAACCTACTTAAATATATGGTTAACACCCGCATATAAGCCATTAACATACTATGCTGCCAACCGTTATGGGTTTGATTTTCCTCATAGATCTTGTCGAGCGTATCTTCTATAAACAAAACGTCCTCAGGTTTCAAAAACAACTGGTGTCCATTGTCCGGGTTTTGTATAATAGGCAGCTGTCGCAACAGGCTATTTTCTTCTAAAGCCAAAAACTCATCAGTAAAGCCAACTATAAAACCGGTAAAGGGCCGTATTTCTTCTTTTAAATGCACCTGATGAGGAACCGTGAAACAAAAGGAATTAGGCTGTAGTGTATAGGGCTTCATATCTATCCAATGTTTGTTAGATCCCTGTTTTACAAAGGCCCAGAAATAGTAGTTTTTTCTATGCGGAAGTAAAAAATCTGCCCGATTGTAACTCACAGAGCAATCGGCTTTTTTAATGCTAAACATTTTATTGCCGGTTAATAAATCAGGCTCAAGCGCGTATTTAGCAATTACGGTTTCAATATCATGTATGTACATAACTCAAAGTTAAGCTAATCCTGCGTGCAACCGGAAAAAATCCTATTTTTGCAACCTTAATAAAATAGCGTTACAAAACATGAGTATTGCATTATCCGAACAGGAAATTATTCGCCGCGAATCGTTACAACAGCTTCGCGCTTTAGGTATTAACCCCTATCCTGCCGAAGAGTATAAGGTTACCGCCTTCGCACAGGACATTGCCGATAATTTTAATTCTGCTCCGGATAAGTATAAACAGGTTACCGTTGCGGGCCGCATCATGACGCGCCGCATTATGGGCAGCGCATCTTTCTTTGAGATACAGGATAGCACCGGCCGTATGCAGGTATACATAAAACGCGATGACATTTGCCCCGATGAGGACAAAACCTTATACAACACCGTATTTAAAAAACTGCTGGATATTGGCGATTATGTAGGCGTTAAAGGTTATGTATTTACCACCCAAACAGGCGAGATCTCTGTACATGCCGAGGAATTAACCATACTGGCTAAATCATTAAAACCGCTACCCGTTGTAAAACGAGACGAGGATGGCAACATACACGATGGTTTTACCGACCCTGAAATGCGTTACCGCCAGCGTTATGTAGACTTAACTGTTAACCCCGATTTTAAACAGATCTTCATCAAACGTTCAAAAGTTATCAGCGCTATGCGCGATTTCTTTAACAAGCAAGGCTGGATGGAAGTGGAAACGCCTATACTGCAAGCCATACATGGTGGCGCAGCGGCTCGTCCGTTCAATACCCACCATAATACTTTGGATATGCCGTTGTATCTGCGCATAGCCAACGAGCTTTACCTGAAACGCTTGATAGTAGCAGGTTTTGACGGTGTTTATGAGTTTGGCAAGATGTTCCGCAACGAGGGCATGGACCGTACCCATAACCCGGAGTTTACTGCTATGGAGATCTATGTGGCGTACAAAGATTATGTGTGGATGATGAACATGGTTGAAACCTGCCTGGAGCAGGTTACCCGCGCCGTACATGGTATTGCCGCTGTACAAGTGGGTGGTAACGAGATCAACTTTGCGGGACCTTACACGCGCTTATCCATGTATGATTCTATCCTGAAATATACCGGCATTGATGTATCTGCTATGGATGAGGCAGGTCTACGCGAAACTTGTGCCGAACTAGGCATTGAAGTAGATGCCACCATGGGCAAGGGTAAACTGATTGACGAGATCTTCAGCGCTAAAGTTGAGGCCAGCCTGATACAGCCAACCTTTATAACCGACTACCCCATTGAAATGACCCCGCTGGCTAAAAAGCACCGCAGTAAAGAGGGTTTGGTAGAACGTTTTGAGCTGTTTGTAAATGGTAAAGAGATAGCCAACGCTTATTCTGAATTGAATGACCCGATAGATCAGCGCGAGCGTTTAGAGGAGCAATTGATATTGGCCGGCAGAGGTGACGACGAGGCAATGGCGATGGATGACGACTTTTTACGCGCTTTAGAATATGGTATGCCGCCAACGTCAGGCTTAGGAATTGGTATTGACCGTTTGGTTATGTTGCTGACTAACCAAAGCACCATACAGGAAGTATTGTTCTTCCCGCAGATGCGCCCGGAAAAGAAAGCGAAGGTGGCTACAGCTGACGACTTTATCAACATTGGTGTACCTGCAGAATGGGTGCCCGTACTGAATAAAATGGGTTTTAACACCGTTGAAGAACTGAAAGCCGGTAACCCGAACAAGGTCTTTAATGATTTAGGCGGGATGCGAAAAAAGTTAAAACTGGATATTACCATGCCTGCTAAGGAAGTGGTGATGGCCTGGTTTGAGTAAGCTAATAGGAATATAAGTGGTTACGGCTATTTATTAGCATAACCACTTATATAAATTCAGCATCTTGTAACTTATTTACGCCTGGCGTCGTCTCATTCATAACGAATATATATTTACGCTTATGAAGAAGAATCTCCCTAAATTACTGATCAGCTTTTTATTTGCCTTAGCCTGTTTACAAACCGCCAAAGCACAAACACCCCCAAAGGTTGAGCTGCAGGGTACGCAAGTATTAACTTATACATCAAAAACTGTTGACGGGCAGGAATACCGGCTTTATATCAACCTGCCGGGAAACTACACCCGCGACTCCACAAAAAGCTACCCGGTTGTTTACCTGCTGGATGCACAGTATGATTTCCCAACGTTTACCGGTATCTACGGCAGTCAGTATTATGATGGTTTTATACCCGGCATAATTACCGTTGGTATTACCTGGGGTGGTAACAACCCTAATGTTAGCCAGTTAAGAGCACGCGATTTTACACCCACAAAAATCGCACAAACCCCATCCGGTGGCGGGCCAAAGTTTTTAGCTTTCATAAAAACAGAACTCATTCCCCTTATAAAATCTAAATACCGGGTAACAGATGACCGCACTTTAGTGGGAAGCTCTTACGGAGGGTTATTTACATTATACACACTTTTTAACGACCCATCCTTGTTTGATCGTTACATACTCACCAGCCCTTCATTAACATTCGATAATTCCGTGTTGCGTTCGTGGGAAACCAAGTACGAATCTACAGGATCACCCATGGCTTCGAGGCTTTTTATAGCCAGGGGAGCATTCGAGGACCTGGAGACCGAATTTAACGCATTAACCGACCGTTTAAAGAAAGTAAAGAACCTGGAAGTGCAGGCTTTAACATTTGCCAATACGGGCCATTCCGGTACCAAGCCCGAGGGCTTTTCAAGGGGATTGCAATGGGCTTTCAAACGTCCTTCAGTAAAACTCGATCCGGCTATTCTAAAAAAATATACGGGGCTTTACGTGGTAAAAAATGATACTGCCCGTATTGTTGTAAAGGACGGCAACCTGGTTGCGCAATCTAAATCAAACGATTTTGTTTTTCAGGCTGAAAACGAAAATAGTTTTTACCACGATGGGATATTTTTAAGAGCAAACTTCCAATTGGACAATGCGGGAAACGTAAAGGGGCTAAAAATAGAACAATACGACGGAGAAATATTCTACCAACGCATAAAATAATTATAATATGGCAACTTAATTGTTAATTAACATTAGTTATTAACAATTCTTTAATATAAACATAAAACTACGGGAACTTTGGCATTGAATGTGTTACGTATTTTTACATACACACATTTATTGAAAAGTTATGACGAATTCTATTTTAGAAATTACAGAAAACGAATACCTGATCAAACTAAACAGACAAAATTTTAACCTGTCGTTTATCAGAAGTTTGTTAAAAATTGTTGAGGTTGCAGATCCGGCTGCAGAGGCTGAAGTAACGGAGAGATACTCTTCAAGAGCCGACTTCAACAGATCTGAACCAAACTATTTCGGTTCAATTGAAGAAAAATAGGCTTTAAGGTTGTTAACCTTAAAGCCTATTTTTTTTTATCTTTTTGCAATTTACTCTTAATACTGCGGGCGAAAACCTTTTACAACTTGCTTATCCATTTGGGCCAACTGGCCTTTCATCATCTTTATCTGATCCGCCAGCAGTTTATTTTTATCATCCTTAGTCGCTTCCGCAAGGTACATCTGTGCTTCGCGCTTGTTGCGTTTTGCCATTGAAATACCTGCAAGGCTAATTTTGGCCAATGCGGTGTTGTGCGACATGGTCATGCCCAGCGCCAAAGCCTTTTTAAAGTACTTTTCAGATTTTAAAGGCGCCTTGCGCGACTCGATTAACCCAATAAGCAAATTATAATAGCCATGCTGGTTTTTATGCAGTTGCTTTTCGTAGTCGGTTATTTTTAACAGCCACTCTTCAGATTTCTCTGTATTCTCTTTACGCAGAAAGTATTGCGCTATTAACATATTCTCGTTAAAGAAGAAAGTAAGCAGTATAATCAGGCCGATAAAAAACACCGGTATTCCCCATCCCCAAAAACCAAAAACACAAAGTGCTATTGATCCTCCTAAAACCGCGCAGGCTATAATAAGCCGTATAATATTTGACATAATTTTCTTTTAATCCCGTTAAAAATCAGAGTGCAAATATCCGTTTATTTGTACTGTAAATCAACAGCTGCATTAATATTTATGGCGATAGAATTAGAGCCCTCGTGGTTAGAGGTTTTAGGTGATGAATTTGAAAAAGATTACATGCTAAAACTGAAACAGTTTTTAAAGGAGGAGAAACAAGCAGGCAAAACCATTTACCCCAAAAGCCCCGACATTTTTAACGCTTTTTGGAAAACACCTTTCGATGAGGTTAAGGTGGTTATCATTGGACAAGATCCCTATCATGGTGCTAGCCAGGCGCATGGTTTATCGTTTTCGGTGCAAAAAGGCATAGCTACTCCTCCATCATTACAAAATATATATAAGGAACTGGCGACGGATATTCCCGGCTTTAAAATCCCGCGCAGCGGAGATCTGACCCATTGGGCAGAGCAAGGCGTTTTACTATTAAACGCTACACTCACCGTGCGTGCCGGCGAAGCCGGTTCTCACCAAAAAAAGGGTTGGGAGCAGTTTACGGATCATGTCATAAAAACCGTATCCGATAAAAAAACAGGCATTGTATTCATCCTCTGGGGCGCCTACGCTCAATCAAAAAGCGTGTTGACAGATGAGAGCAAACACCTGGTACTCAAATCAAGCCACCCATCGCCAATGGCGGTAATAAAAGGCAATTTTTATGGATCAAAGCCTTTCTCAAAAACCAATGCTTATTTGGAAAAGATGGGGAAAGAGCCGATCAAGTGGTAGCCCCCCTAGACCCCTAAAGGGGGAATTTTGAAACGCAGCCCCAGCCCCCTAAAGAGGGAATTTTTGAAACGCTTAAATCTATTTTATAAGCATAAAGCCTGCCTAAACAAATAGACAGGCTTTATGCTTATAGTTCCCCATTTAGGGGGCTAATACTCCAGCGGCACAATAGGTTCCTTCTTGCTCGTGCTCATAATCATCATGGTTTGGAAGGTTTTAACTACGCTTATGCGGCTTATCTTTTCCATGATGAGTTGCTCGTATGATTTGATGTCGCGCACATAAACTTTCAGCACAAAATCGCACTGCCCGGTTACGTGGTGGCACTCTGTAATTTCTTTTATATTCTTAATCTCGTCGATAAAAGTTTGTATGGTGTTCTTCTGGTGGAAGTCGAGCGAGATCTGGATGAAGGTTTTAATACCTAATCCAAGCTTTTCCTCATCAACCAAAGCGTGATAGCTTTTAATGTAACCGGCGTTTTCCAGTTTACGCACACGCTCTAAGGTGGGCGCGGGCGAAAGGCCAATTTCGTTGGATAACTGCAGGTTGGTTATCCTTCCGTTCTCCTGTAAAATTTTAAGTATCTGTAGATCAATTTTATCTAATTCGGCGGCCATATCACAAATTTTGTACAATCTACAAAATTAAATTTTTTTAAATGTCGAATAAAAGAATAAAATTCTCTTCAAATTTTTAGACAAGTCTAAATTTTTAATTAGATTTGTTTAAATGAATACTTTAGCCGAAGAAAATTATTTAAAAGCTATTTACCACTTGTCGTTAAACAACGTAAGCGTGAGCACCAATCAAATTGCTGCATCGCTGAACACAAAAGCGGCATCTGTTACCGATATGTTGAAGAAACTTGCGGATAAACTGCTTATCAACTACGCTAAATATCAAGGCGTTAGTCTTACCCCTGCGGGAGAAAAAATTGCGGTCAATATCATCCGTAAGCACCGCCTTTGGGAATATTTTTTGGTGGAGAAATTAAATTTCAAGTGGGACGAGGTGCATGACATGGCCGAAGAGATGGAGCATATATCGTCATTAGAACTGATAGACCGGCTGGATAAGTTTATGGGATACCCCAGGAACGATCCGCATGGCGACCCGATACCCGACCGTAACGGAAACATTAAAAAGAACCAGTTGGTGAGTGTGGCCGAGCTTAAAGTAAATGATTGCGGAACAATTTCAGGAGTTGGCGAGCACACGCCTGCGTTTTTACAATATCTTGAAAAACTGCAGCTGATCATCGGCAAAAAAATCGCTGTTTTAGAGGTTATTGATTACGATAGGTCGGTTGTTTTGGAGATGGAAGGCACTAATATTAACATAAGCCGCGAAGTGGCAAGCAATTTATTAATAGCATTATGAGCACACGCAAAGAATCATTAGGTGAAGTGCACAGCTCGGTGCAAACCGCCAACAAAACCGGCTGGCGCAAGATATTGGCTTTTATTGGTCCGGCCTACCTGGTAAGCGTTGGCTATATGGACCCGGGCAACTGGGCAACTGATATTGCCGGCGGCAGCGCCTTTGGCTACAGCTTGATATGGGTTTTGCTGGCCTCTAATCTGATAGCCTTACTTCTGCAATCATTAAGCGCAAGGTTAGGTAT
>CBFGNU010000115.1:0-11490 GCA_965650195.1 uncultured Mucilaginibacter sp.
CCTAACCGAATTAAATTTTGTTCGTATATATAAATAGTTGTATATCAATGATATTATAATACTTATATATTAAATTACTTTATATTCTCCCCAACCCATCATCTCCCGCGGACAAGGGTGCGGTCTGGCTGGCGGAAACGCTGAAAGAAATAGCCACGCTCACACCTATTTAAGATATTATTTGAATAATAATCATTGAGCCTATTATTACCATGCCTATACTATATATCAGAGCACTCTTTTCATATCCCAATTTATCGCCATCGCCCCGTAAAAGAATTCTCAATTGTAAAATGGTGCTAACTATTCCAAATATCAGTAACGCAACTCCAAACAGCGTATATTTTACGTCCATAGTTTATAAATAAGCATGTGTAATATAATGAAGATTTAGGAGTAGGTTACAATCATTAACCGCGTACTGCCTATCGTATAGCGATTGCTTCGTTCCTCGCGATGAAGATCTGGAATATCTAATTAACAATATCCCTACTATCCGTTATTTCATACTTCGGTTTAGAACCATCCGTTGCAAGCACGTTTATAAACTTAATGTTATAGGCGTCCTTTATAACTATCCTTCCATCCTTAGGCATAATTATATTTTCAAATGTTACATCATGAAGCTGATGCCCTACTTGTTTAAATCCGTTCAGATCCATAACCGATTGCCGCAAGTTGGCTTTTGAAAGATCGATATTACGAAAAGTGAAATGCTCAAAAATAGGCTCCCACGTGGCTGCCGCCCCATCGTTGTTGTAACCTAGCTTTGAATAAATGGTTATCCTGAGCAATTGGCAATCAGCAACGGTAACATTGCGTACATATCCTCCCCGCTCCTTTGTGCCTTTAATCTGCATGCCATAAAGTAAACTGCCTGTTTTACAGTCCTGTACAAGCACGCCATCTACCCCACCAGACATTTCGCTGCCAATTGAAATACCATGACCGGCAATAAAGTTGCAGTCGGTAATGCGCACGTTGGTAGTTGGCCGGGCTATTTTATCTCCTTCGGGGTTTTTGCCCGATTTTATGGCGATACAATCGTCGCCGGTAAGAAACGTACAGTTGAAAATATAGCTATCGTCAGACGAATCGGGATCAATACCATCCCCATTAAGCAAAGTACTGGTGATATCAAGATCATGACAGGTAACGCCTTTGCTGTAAATGTAATGGATCGTCCAGCAAGGCGAATCTTTAATAGTAAGGCCCTGGATATCCACATTCTTGCAGTTCATTAAGCAAATCAGCCGTCCGCGGCCACGCAAACCCGACTTGGCTATCATGGCTTTACCCAACGGATCGCCGCCGCCGCTCAAAATACCTTCGCCTTTAATGGTGAGTTGTTCTACTACATAACCGCCTTTGTTGTTCATTTTACCTGCGTTGAGCAAACTGGCATAGGTATCTAACTCCCAGCCCTCAAAACGGTTTCTGAAAAATGGCAGGTAATCCGCGTCGTTGGTACTGCCTTTCAGCGTGGCGCCTTTGGCTATATCAAGCGTCATTTTACTTTTTAGATAGAGGGCGCCGCTTATAAAAGTACCTACAGGGATTAAAACTGTGCCATTTGCTGGGCAGGCATCAATTGCCGCCTGTATGGCTTTGGTATTAACAGTGGCGCCATCGCCTTTCGCGCCGAAGGTAAGTACGTTAAGTATTTTGCCTTGCGCGCTTGTTTTGAATTTAACGGTAAGCCCTGTGGGTGTAAGCTTGCCGTCTTTGCCTTCTGCGCTTATGTTGCAGGTATAGTTGGTTAATGGCGACAATTGATCAAACCGATAGTTACACCGGGCGGATGTAGCAATATCTTTTTTATTAATGATGAGGTGATAACGAACAATGTCGGCACTGTTAGCGGGTTTGTCCCAAACTATTGTTGCCGATGTCGCTGTTAATGTACCGGGGGCTATCAGTATTTTTTTGGGCGATGCTGCAAATACCGCTGTTGTTAAAGCTAAAAGGAAGTAGAATTTCATGGAGATGTAATTGGTTATGGCTAAAATAGTTAATATCCGGCGAAAAATATTGAGCTTAGGGAATTTGGTATTAAAGCATATAGCTACCACCAAGACAAGTTTAAACCTATAGTGATTTTACTTGCGCGGCCTGCTCCTCAAGTGATCCAAAATGATCCAAACTGATCCAAAAAAGTGTCGATTTTTACTTTTTTCAATTATCTGATAATCAATATGTTAAATCTGATTTACAGCTAATTTTACTGACTTAAAAGTAGTTTCACTTTTTGAAAAATAAAAAATTTAAATATCTATTTTTCAGCTATTTATAAAAAATGATCCGGTTTTTTTTTGTGAGACGCATTTTTTTTGGATCACCCTTATATAATTAATTTGCCAACAATGCTGCTACCAAATCGGGGATACCAACAGTTGCCCTCTCCTCTATTTTGATGAGGTTGCTAACCCTTGCATCCGGAATATTGGGATCGACAATATATTTAGGTACGGAACGAGGAACGGCATTTATCAACCCTGCCGCCGGGTAAACCGCCAGCGACGAGCCGATCAGGATAAAGATATCAGCGGCGGCGCATAGACGAATGGCTGGTTCAATCATCGGTACAGCCTCGCCAAACCAAACCACATGCGCCCGCAGTTGGGACCCTAACTCGCACTTCTCTCCCATCTTTAGTTCCCACCCTTCAATGGGATAAGTAAGCTCAGGATCAATACTTGACTGCGATCGGGTGATAACACCGTGCAGGTGCATTACATTGGTAGAACCTGCGCGCTCGTGCAGGTCGTCTATATTTTGAGTGATGATGGTAACGTCGTATTTGCTTTCCAAGTCGACAAGCGCCTTATGCGCGGCGTTAGGCTGCGCTGCTAATACGCCTTTGCGGCGCATGTTGTAAAAGTCCTGTACCAATGTTGGGTTGGCGGCCCAGGCCTCGGGCGTAGCTACTTCATAAATGCTGTACCCTTCCCATAGGCCATCGCTACCTCTAAAGGTTTGCAGGCCGCTCTCTACGCTTATGCCGGCGCCTGTTAAAACAACTATCTTCTTTTTCATAATCACAACATCCCATAAAAAAAGCGACCAGTTGCCTGATCGCTTTAAAATCTTATTTAATTAAAACTTATAACGCCAGTTCTGTGCGGGTGCGTAATGCGGTGTATTTCTTCTTGGCCAATTCAAACCCACCAAAAAGGATTAGACCGAAAACCGCATCGCCCAGCAGCATATTCTTCTCAAATGGAATAGCCGCAACCAGCGCCGAAGCATAACCGGTAAGCGTTTTAGGGTATAAACCGCCTGCGTCGTTTATCCATGGCATATCCATTATTAACCAGTGTATGGTTACAGGTGCCAGCAGGATGATCAATGAGGTACCAAAGTTTATATTCTTTATCCTTGATCCAATAAACACCATCAGGCAGAAGCATACACAGTTCCAAAAGGTATCGCCATTTAAAAATATCCAGTTGTTGGTATAAAAATGGTTGATCACCACGTCGCTTGCATAAAGCGACAGTAGCACCACAACGTAAGCTTTCCATTTGTCAGTAAAATATACCCCGCCAAACATAGCAATAGCACCAACCGGACTAAAGTTGCTCATAAACTTGTACTCATAGCTTACCAGGCGCATGGCCGTAGCTGCTACAATCATTAAAATTAGAACAATGGTGCGGGTGTTAACTTTTTGTAGTGACATACTTTATATTGATGAAGTAAAATTAGTTATTTATCGCATTAAATAAAATGGCAATAATCTACTTATTGATAAATGCGATTTTACCCGGATTGATGCCCGTAGCAACGGTGTAAACCTTTTTCCCCGTAGCATCGTAAGCATATAAACTACCGTCTGATGAGTAATCTTTTGCATCAGAAATAAACAGATAGCCGCTTAAACTATCAAAACTTATAGCATAAGGCGTTGTAACGCTTGTGGCATCAGTAATAAAATTAGCCCGTTCCATAGTTTGTGTTTTGGCATTGAACAGGGCTATCTTGTTATCCGCAGTTGGGAAATAAACATAATCTCCGTGTGCTGCAATTGGCATGCTGTAACCCAGGTTTACGGTTGGTTTTGACTTAACCAAATCAGTAGTGGCATTTATAATGGTCAAGCCGGCCGCTACATCAGCGTAGTTACCAGCTGAAAGCACGTAAATGTTATTGTAGCCATCCGCAACCATTGATATCGGGTTATCAATAACCGTTATCTTTTTTGCTTCTGTAAGGGTAGTAAGATCTATCACAGAAACTGTTTTATCAAAGTTATAGCTTGGGTCAAGTCCTCCTGAGTTGGCCACATACAGTTTAGCATTCGAAATAGCCATTTGCTCAGGGTTACGGCCAACCGTGATAGTTTTAGTAATAGCAAGCGTAGCTGTATCGATAACAGAAACGGTGCCATTATACGAGGTTACAAAGGCGTTCTTCTCATAAAACACAACAAACCGCGGTTGAGCAATGGTTATTTGCTTTGCCAGCTTGGCAGTCTTCGCATCGGTAATATTTACCCGGTTGGAGTTATTGGCTACGATATACATCTTGCTGCCATATATGCCAACATCGTTACCTGTATCGCCCAACTTGCTACCGTTGGCTGATTGATATTTGTCGGCAACCGTGGTTTTAGAGCCGTAGTCATAATAGGTTAATGTGCTGTTATTCTGATTAAAGTTACCCTGGTTAAGCACATAAACACCTTGTGTAGGAATTGTTGGCTCAGGCTCCTTACCTTTTTTACACGATGCCAGGACAGCCACAAAGCTTAGCGTAATTAACAGATAGTGCAGTTTAAATTGTTTCATGGTTATATGTTATATAGTTATTTGAAATGAAATTCTGAATGATCTGCCGGGCATGGGATAACTGCGCACTACCACATAATTTGTATTATAGAGGTTGTTGAGTTCTGCCGATAACATTATCGGATGCATCATATAACTTCCCTTGTAAATAAGTGATAGATCTGCAAGACCATAGGCCGGCAGGTAGTCATCTTTGTAGGTTGTATTGTTATTATTGTTGTAAAAACGCAGTGAGGAGAATATCTGGTTATAGTACACTCCCCAGCCTTTTCTACTTACGCCGGCATTTAAGTTGACAAGATGCTCCGGGGTATATGGCAATTGGTTTTTATAGGTCGCTTCAGTCGGATTGGTCATATTCATGGCCCGCTGATAAGAGTAATTGACAGCTAACAATCCTTTATATAGGCCGCCTAATCGACTTTCTGTACGCATGCCAATATCAGCCCCTACTCCTTCAGTCTTAGCTATATTCAGCGCCGAGCCGGCATACACATTAGGTGTGTAGATAATCTTGTCCTTTACACTGTTATAATACACGTCGGCAGTTAACGATAGATACTCTACAGAGCCGGGCAAGTTCTTAGTATAGGCGAAGCCAACATCATACTGATCAGCAAACTCGGGGCGCAGTTTGGTATTAGTTATAAAGTTGTAATACAATTCGTTGAAGGTCGGCGCACGGAATATATTCTTGTAAAATGCCCTTACGGTCAGCGGATCATTGATTTTATAAGTGGCCATTAACGTTGGCGAGAACACATTGCGGCTCGGAATGGTACTACCACTGGCAACGCTCTCGTTTATATTGCTGTTGAGCAAACTTCCCTGCAAGGTTAGCTTCCCGGCCTTAAAGTTGGTAGCCAACACATTCAATAGGCTGGTACGGGTGGGATATTTAAATAAAGGCAGGTTAGCCGTCATGCTGTTTATTACCAGATCGGCAGCGTAGGATACTTCCCAGTTTGTTGTGATCAGGTACGCCAATGATGCCGATTGGTAATACTCCTGCTGCCTGAAATGCTGATCTAAAAACCCGGCAGAGTTAAAAAACTCCGGATTATAATAATGCAGGTAGTTGTTAGCATATTTTGCATTAATAAGTAATGAAAGGCCGCTTTTCCAGCCTTTTTTATAGCCTGATTGTACAAAGAAATCATTATTCCATATCCGTTGACCTTCGGGCGGCTGCACGCCCAAAATTACAGGGCCCGGCAGACCCCTATTTGCATGATAATAATTTACCCGTAAATTGAATTGGCTGCTATCACTGCCAACCCAATAAGCAGCGCCGTCAATCTGTTGTATTTTTACATCAGCCGCTACCCTATCCTGGTGAATGTCTTTGTTGCCATCATTAATAGTATACCCATATTTGCCATTCGCGTTTTCGGTATATCCGTTTATTATAAACGACCATTGATTACTTAACCGTTGTTGCCATTGCAGATACGGATTGAAAAGGCCAAATGACCCCGCCTTTACCCCCGCTGTAATTAAATAAGGTTTTGCAGCTGTAAGCTCAGGTTTTATTGTTTTGATGGATAATACAGTTGCGGAAGCAAATGACCTTGCAGGCTGGTTGATATCAGAGGGCTGACCGTTATAAAGCGCGATCTCCTGAACATTATTAAGGTTAAACTTGCTCAGGTCTATCTGCCCGTTCTCGGCATCGTTAATTTGTATGCCATCAAGCAATACCGCAGTATGGTTAGCGCCCAACCCACGCACCGACACCGTTTTAAGGCCGCCAACACCACCATAATCTTTAATGCTAACTCCAGAGAAGCCCCGTATCGCATCGGCTACGTTAAAGGCGCTGTAGCGGATGAACTGTTCGGCTTTTATTTGTTGGGCCGGTGTAATGCTTTTCAGCAACTCTGCCCGCGATGAGGAGATAACAACCTCCTTAAGCTTTTTAGTAGTATCTGATTGTGCTAAAGCTTGCTGAAAAGGCAACACAGCCAACACCAACGCCAATTTGCGAGGTACTGATTTAGCATAAAAAGCCTTTGTTATAGCTGTTATTTTCACGGTTGCAAGTAAAACTTACAGCACGCGGGAGCAGAATGAAAACACGCCGGTATTACGTAGAGCATTTCACATTCAAGCTTCAATCCCCGAAAGCTGTGAATTAATATGGCTATGGGCAGGTCTTCTGACTTGCTCCCCTCCTGCCCGGTCTTCCCATCGCGTTAGCAAATAGTGACCATTTGATTGGACATTTGGTTATGGAGCTTACAGCTGCGGGACAGTTACAGATTTACACTGTATTCCCTTTTAATTCCCGGCGATGTTGCCACCTTCCGCGAAACCTAAAGCATGGCAAATGTACAATAAGTATTAACCAATGGCAAACATCGCTCTGCCCAATCACACTTTTTAAAAACCGTATGGCTTTTATACTGTTAGTTAAGCATTATGGCAACAAGAGCAACATTACCCACTATACAGAGTTACAAGAGCCTTCCGCTTAAGGAAGACGAGATCAACCTTAACTGGCCGGAGCGGTATATTTCTATCGCTGTAGGCGTTAAAATGACGTTTTCCGGTCTGAAGGGCCTGTTTAAAAGCCCTTTGTTTAGTTTGTTGAAGCTGGGCGCGGGCGGATACCTGTTAAACCGTGGCATAAGCGGTCATTGCGATATTTACGAGTCTATTGGCAAAAACAGCCAGGAGCCGGTGGATGTTACCATTAAATCGGCGTTTGTTATTGATAAGCCCCGTAAGGCGGTTTATGATTTCTGGCGGAAACTGGATAACCTGCCCATGTTTATGAACCACCTGGAAAGCGTGGAGCAACTGGACGATACCCGCTCCCATTGGGTATTGCGCCTGCCTACCGGCGTTGGTACCGTAAGCTGGGATGCCCAGATAGTTAAAGATAAACCCGGCGAAGTTATTGGCTGGAGCTCACTGCCCGACTCTATTATTGACAATGCCGGCAAGGTATTCTTTAGGGATGCTGCTGATGGCAAGGGAACTATTGTTGATGTTATTATAAGCTACCGCCCGCCCGCAGGTGGCGTTGGTGCCGGGATAGCTAATTTATTAAACCCGGTATTTAAGAACATGGTTGATACCGATGTGCGCAACTTTAAGCAATACATGGATATTGACAACAGCCTGAAACCCGTACACCGTAACGGCACGGCCAATCATAAGGTAGAGGCCAAAAGCTAAAGATAAATACACTCACAGAAATTGGAAAAGGCCCCTAAGTTCGGGGCCTTTTTTGTTGGTATTGGGGTGATCCAAAAAATATGCGTCTCAGTAAAAAATGGCGGATCACTATTTTATAACTAGTTGATATTTAAATATATACGCATTTTAGTTTTATAAAATTGAAACTACTTTTATTCAGTAAATTTAGCTGTAGATTAATTGTAAAACATTGATTATCAAATAATTGAACAACATAAAAATTGACCCTTTTTTGGATCATTTTGGATCATTTTGGATCACTTTGGATCACCCCGGATCAGTGAGTTTGGAGCCGATAAAATTGTAGGCGGTTTATCTTATTTAGCGTTGTAGGTAACAATGTCCATGCCCGGGGAGTTAACCGGACAGAAGAATGCATCGCATTGCCAAAAAGTTTGATCTAAGGGCCGGTGAACAATATCTACCACATCAACCAGTCTGAAGCCCTTGCTTTCCATATATTGGCATATCTCCCAAAATAAAAGCGTATCCTTAGTAATTTTATAGCCGTAACACTCAATAATAAACAACGAAACCCTGTCGAAGATCCCGGCGCAGCCTTCTAATATCGGGAGTTCAAAACCATGAGTATCCAGTTTTACAATGAACGGGCCGTCCAGGCCCAAATTGGCCACCTCTTCGTCAATACTTGTAACCTCAATTAAACGCGACCTGGTAGCATCTATCGGTGTGTCGGTTATCATGCTGGCATCAAGGCAATCCGTTACCTCCATACTAAACGAGCCGCTTTCTTTGCCTGCCCCTTTCGGCACAAAATGGAAGCCGGGTGTCGACGCAGATAGGTTGGTTAATAATTCAATCCGCTCGGCTAATGGCTCAAATAACACATAATCAGCATCGGGCCAAAGCTGTTTTGCTGATAACGACCATAAGCCCTCGGCTGCACCGATATCTAATACCGTTTTAACAGCCGTAAGCCCGCGCACATGCGACCGCTGCATGGCACCCGTCATATTAAGCTCGCCAATGTTAGGATAAGGGCCCGTAACAACTTTGCGCCTGCGCAGCTCAAACCCCATTTTTTGTAAAATCCGCTTTACTACCGGTACTATCATAATAGGCAACAGGGTTATAAATGTTTAAACTCTTCAGGGCACTCCTTGCCTTCTGCTATCGCAGCTTGTTGCATATATAGCACCAACTTCTGCAACATCAGTACCGACACAACTAAAGTAATATAAATTCCTATATAAACGAGCCTGAACAATCGAAGAGAAAACTCTGCTTTTGGGGGAGTTTAGTTGGCGGTGGTTTTTTGTCATTGCGATTGACGCGGAATTAAATACACGCGGAACACCGTTGGTTTAATATTAAATACAAAAAGCCGTTTACCTTGCAGTAAACAGCTTTCATTTAGCAAGATTAATTGCTACTTTATTTTTGAACTGATATGCGCGACACGCCATTTCGTGTCATTTCTAACAAGATCAAATGCTAAGTCCTCATTTGTGTTAAGCAGCGTTAAATCGACATGAGCAGTATCATTATTTGCCTGGAATTTATTTATTCTCATATACCTTTTCTTATATAAAGTATCACCCGGCACATACACTTTAATTTCAGCAGCACTTGTATCTTTAACAGATATCTTATTTTTTCCCCAGTGCAAATCAGCAAGCCCAGACGAATTAACATTCTTTATTAAAACAATTGTGGCCTGATTTAAAAAATCAAAATCACTATCACGATGCAATGAGTCCAAACAGCTTTGTATGATTACCGTGTTGTTGGTTGCGGAATACTTGCAATTGCATAAAAAGAGCACCATTAATGCAAATAATATTTTTTTCACAATTTGATACTAGAAGATCATTTATTGTTGATGCCTCAGAAAAATACTATGATTGGTACAAGTTAACTTACAGTAAATTTTACTAATGTGAATTAACAGTATCTGAAATTGGACGAAGAACATATGGTCTTCCGTATTTAGTTTTATACAATTTTCTGGCAATAGAATCCAACTCTTTACTATTATAGTATTCCAGGCAAATCTTAAAAGCTCTTTTACCTTTTAAGTCTCCCGGCGCTTCAGCAACATATAAGACTGAATCTTGCTTTACCATTGCAGCAACTTTTCTGGCAACACTGTTTATATCTTCCAGATCCAAAAAGTCTATTGCATTTACGGCACTTTTATCTTCGGCCAATAGTTTTCTAATTTCAGGAGAATCATTGAATGAATATTGTATGCTCTGGACAAAAACATTCATTTTATATACATAAAAAAATTGCTTTCTTTCCATTCGCTTGTCGCTTACATAAATATCATTTTCGGAGACGTTTTTTTTTGCTTTTTTTACTGTGTGACAGCTAAAAAATAGTAACGTAGCCGCTACCAAAATAAAAATTTTCATAGTATAATTTAATTATTGTAAAACCCATAAGTCAATACTATCAGTAAATTTTGTTATATCGCAACCTCTATCACAAATAGAACCTGTGAATAAATCAGCATGACCACTCGCTACCCAATTACTTGCTAACATTGAATATATACCTTTTTTACCTGCCATTAAATTAGGGAAGTTTTCTCCATTTGTACCACCATCTGCTTTTGTAAAATGGTACGTAGGCTGACCAAATACTTTTTTAAGGTAGTTATTTAGGTTCTTCGCACTCAAAAAATAATTTTTACCGTCAGCCCCTTGTTCTGTACCGGCAAGTTGTGGAATCAATTTTCCAGAATAATTTAACGCCCTGCTTACACGTAAAGCGCAAGCGTTTGAATAGTTTCTAGGATTAGATATATGGTGTGCTAAAATTTGCCCACCAATTAAATTATAAACAGCGTTTGCATCGATGTTTGGGAAAGCGGCATAAAAATCGTCATAAGAGGGTAGCGTTTGTTGAGTAATTTGTAGACCATCCCAATAACTTTGATCAAAAAAATCTGGTCCATCCTCTCCCTCAGAAAGCATTGCAAATTGATTTTTGAAATCATCAAGCAACACATTTGGGTTATTTTTCAAATAGTCAATCGCCCAATTAAAATATTCTGATTTTTCTGCATCACTAAGCCCGGCTAAATTAACATATGCATTTATTAAATTAAACGCATCAACATGTTGGTTAAGCCATACACGTTTAGGGCCATTTAACCCATATTTTGTAGCTGCTTCACTTATGATTTGACCTGCAGTAGTATTTTCCGGAGGTATTATTGGACATCCAGGTAAAGTCATGACTTGAATGCCTCCGGTTGCATTTAACCCGGGACAAGGGGTACCACCACTATCGGTTGCATAAGGCTGCCACCCCGAACCGTCGAAATATCCATTATAGCCTAAAAGATAACTTCCATAAACGAAATTGTAACTACTCCCGCCACTTCCGCCACCACCACCGCCATCACCACCCCCACCGCCACCTGAACAAAGCACTCCACCTAAAAAGACGCACCAGGTCAAAATAGTACCGGTCATATATTCAGTATAAGTGCCCGGTAGCCCAATATTATATCCTATCCACTCAA
>CBFGNU010000116.1:0-11343 GCA_965650195.1 uncultured Mucilaginibacter sp.
GCCAATGGGACTGCCGCCGCCATTACCCTTGCGTCTGGCCGGCCTGGCGTCAGCTTTATATTCGCCTTTGGTGTATTTAATAATAGCTTCGGTGCCCGCATCCAGTCCGCCGTAAAAATCACCCTCCTTAAAACGGGGGTTCATTTCTTTTACGCGGATCTGTTGGGTAATAATATCAGGCAGGGCACCTTCAAGGCCGTAGCCCGTTTGTATAGATAGTTTGCGGTCGTCTTTAGCCACAAGCACTACAATGCCGTTATTCTTGCCCTGGTGCCCTACTCCCCATTTGCGCCCTAACTCAGTAGCATACTCGTTCACATCATAATCGCCGATTGAGCGCATTACAACCACTGCTATCTGGATGGATGTAGAATCATCGAAAGCAACCAGTTTATTCTCCAGGCGCTGTTTTTCATCGGCCGACAACGTATTGGTATAGTCCGTTACCAGTGTATTTGATTTTTCAGGAAAATCCTGCGCGAAAGAGAAGAGGCCCACCAAAAGCAGACCGGAAAATATCAGAAGTTTTTTAAACATTAGCTTAATTTTAGTCGCCGTCCATAAATGCCACATCGTCCGATACCTCATTTACATCATCCGTTGCGCAAGGAAAAAATGTGGCCAGCTTTTCGCCGGCACGGGTAATACCTATTACTATGCCATCAATTAAATTGCCTTGCTTAAACTGCTCCAGCATTTCGTTTTTGGTGGTATCCCAAAAATCAACCGGCACCATTTTATTTATACCGGCATCGCCAATTATGGCAAACTTACGGTCTACAGTGGCCAGGTAGATCAGCACGCCATTGCGCAGCTTGGTTTTATCCATATCCAACTGATAGAAATATTTGGCGGCCCGGTCAAGCACATCATCCTTGCAGGTTTTTTCAACACAGATGCGGATCTCGCCCGAAGTGTTCTTTTCCGCTTTGGCTATGGCATCGCGTATTTGCTGCTGCTCGTCGTCGTTGAATAGGTCCATTTGATTCAATTAATGAATTATTGAATGAGTGAATTAGTGATTATGAACGCGTCTTAACATTCACTAATTCACAACTCACTCATTCACTCAATAAAATTAGAACTTAACAGTAGGCGCTTTGTCGGCTCCTGCTTCTGCCTGGAAGTAACCCTTCTCGGTAAAGCCAAACATCTTAGCGGTTATATTAGCCGGGAATTTGCGTATTTTGGTATTGTACTCTTGCACGGCATCGTTAAAATCTTTACGGGCAACAGTAATACGGTTTTCTGTACCTTCTAATTGCGCCTGTAAGCCCATAAAGCTTTCATTAGCTTTTAATTGTGGGTAAGCCTCGGCCACGGCCAATAACCTGCCTAAAGCAGAGCTTAATTGTCCCTGAGCTGCCTGAAATTTTTGTATTGATTCCGGAGTCAGTTTTGTAGGATCAACCTGTACCGAAGTAGCTTTGGCGCGGGCCTCTATTACTGCTGTTAAAGTACTTTTTTCAAAATCGGCAGCACCTTTAACGGTTGCTACCAGGTTAGGTATCAAGTCCGCACGGCGTTGGTATTGGGTTTGTACTGCACCCCATTTGCCTTTTACATTCTCGTCTAACTGCACCATGCTGTTGTAGCTACATGAGCTTAACGACATTGCACCTACTATTACTAATATTGCTGCGAATAACTTTTTCATGTTTTTAGATTGTATGTATTTTAAGATTAGATAGCAAAAGGTATACCGTTGTTACAAACCTGCCACTTCGACGTATATGGTAAATATACAAGTTTAGGCGGGATAGGTTGTGAAGAGCCGTAAATTTAGGCAACTAAAGCGTTAAGTATTGATTAGCAGGAAGGGTACTACACGCCGCTAAGTCTAATAGCTATCAAGGGGTTCCGTTTCACAAAATATATGATACAGGTGAAACGCATGAAACGCTTTTTGTTGCTATCCAACTTATTTTCAAATTGTTAGCTATTTGATATGAAACACAGTGAAACTACTTTTAAGTCAGTTTTTTTAGCTGTAAAAACAATTTAACTTATTGACAATCAGCATACTACAAAAATGAACTATTTTACCGTTAGGTGAAACACCAATTCAGACGTTTGTTATTAGTCATAGGCAGCCCTATACTTACTTTTCTCTAACCTGCTTAAAACAAAATAGCGATGGATTTCGCCCCATCGTTAATTCGCGGTATCATCCGTTAACGACTTTAAAAAAGCAATTACCGCTTTCTTTTCCTCAGGTTTTAAATTGAGTTTATCAGTAGGCAGGGTTTGATTTTCCAGTTTTATGCCAATACCCGCACCGCCGCCATTGTCATAAAAATCAATCACCTCCTCTAAAGTTTTATAAGCGCCGTTGTGCATATAAGGCGCTGTTAAAGCAATGTTTCTTAAGGTTGGTGTTTTAAAAGCGTATTGTATTTCTTTTATTTTGTTGTGAAATGACCGCCCTTCGTCGGGATCAATTACGACATGTTTAGCTTTGGGATCAGCAGGCACGCCTAATACTTCAGCTTCGGTATTGTCAAACACCGGTGGGGCCGTTCCGTTAAACAGGGGTGTAAAATGGCAGGTCCCGCATTTTGCTTTACCCATAAACAGGTTAAAGCCTGTTATTTCCTCCTTGTTTAATTGCTTGCTGTCGCCACGCATATATGTATCAAAACGCGAGTTAAACGGAGCAAGCGACCGTATATAACTTGCCAGCGCTATCATCACATACCGGGGCTTTATGGTGCTTTCCATTGTTGAGAAAGCCGCCTTAAACTTATTAAAATAAGTGGAATTGCTTTCTAACCTATGCGCCGCGTCTTCAACAGATGCGTGCATCTCATCATTGTTAGCTATTACATCTGTAGCCTGGCCCTCCAACGTTTTTGCCCGCATATCATAAAATTGCGCGTTTTGCAAACCGGCATATAAAAGCGTTGGCGAGTTCCTTTTAACAAATTTACCTGCTGTTAAGGCGGTACTTTTAGCTAAACCATCTGTAAATGCCAGTTTAGGATTGTGACAATTGGCACATGTGCGTGTAGCGCCTGATATCACCGGGTCAAAAAACAGCGCTTTGCCCAGCGCTACCTTTTTTGCATCGGGCATAGCCTCTGCACTGTTAACAAAATGCTTGATATTGAAAGCGTTTTTATCAAAAAGTGTTGCTGTGCTATTGTGCAAGGCAAGCTCCGTATCCAATGGTTTTATGCCCAGCTTATTTTGCCATGCTAGTATTCCCCAGCTAACCGGGTTGGCGTATTTGGTTATAAATTCCGCCCGGTTAAAATTGTCAAAATCGGGATGATTAGTAGTATATGTTATAGCCTGGTTAAGCTGATTTTTCAATGCCTCATTCTCCCCAAACAGTTTTAAAACATCGGCAATAGCAGCTAAAGACACGCCCGCTTCATTTATACCCGTTTTGCATAATGGTGTGTCAAATCCAGATATACCCAGTCCAGTTATCCTGAAGACTTCCAATTTACAGGCATCCATAATATGAGCTTCTGTAAACTCGGTATCGTTCAATATCATTCGCAACTTTTTCAGGCTCGACCTGAACGAGGCGATCTCTCTCAGCAAATCATTATGAGCAGCCTCATCATACGGATAAAGGTGCTCTTCAATAACCTGCAATCCCGAAGGGTCAAAAACCTTTGTCTCTTCTACCTCTATTTCAGGCAAGGGTGCGCCATTCAGTTCTTTTGATGTGGTAGGTGCATAGTATTCACTAAACCATTCCAATTTTTTGTAGGCTTTCCTTGTATTTAAAAACGCGCGGTGCATATCAGCTTCGTTTTTATCGGTACTTGCAAGCAATTGGGCGGCGCGTTGATCTAAAGTATCAATATCAAGTAGCAAATGCTCTTTAACGCTGTCTTTAACATCCTTTTTAAACAATGAGCAATAGGAAAGCAGAATTATAAAGGCGAATAATATAAAAGGAATGAATTTTTTGAACATCGTTATAAAAAAAATAGAGGCCCCCCAATTACAGGGGGCCTGCTAAAAATTAGTGTGATTGTTATTATTATTTTTCTAAACCGGTAAGTATCACTGTTTGGCCGCCTTCTTTATTGGTAGTTAAACCGCCACCGTCAGCATTCAGAAATTTATTATCTGTCCAGGTGTGCGGGTGTATGTTCACTACAAAAGTGCCCGGTCTGCCTGCCAGATCAGAAATATCATACATAGCGCCATATTCCCAGCTGCTTAAGCGGGTATCATTAGCGGGATTATACTTGGCGTTAAACGTTGCATCAGTACGGCGGTGATTCATTTCTAACACGGGCTTAATAGCTTTTGTAGTTAAGTTATATTGCCATATTCTGCCATCGTGCTTGTTATTGGTATAAAAAGAGTCGCCATCTTCTTGTATGTAAACAAAGTTTTTGGTTACGCAGATATTGTCAGGGTTAACAATGCTGTTTCCCGGATCAACATTACCATCAATAAGCGGAGTTAATTTTCCTTTTAAAGGATCTGTTGCATCCATTTCGAGTTTGTAAACCCTACCCCACATGGTTAAACCCGGGGCCGGATTCACTTTATCTGGGCTTACACCTGTCGCGCTGAAATAAACGGTTCTGCTGGCAGCACCACCACCTTTACCATGGTCAAGATCTTCAACGCGGGCAAACTGAATAGCACTTTTTGTAACTGTTTGTGTAGCAAGCTGCGCGCCTGTGCTTGTTTTTACATTATCATATTTTACAAATTCAACGTCGTAAGTTGAACCTACAGCCATATCCGTTTCTACAATATTAAGGTCCTTACGGCGCAGCATGTATAAGTCGCCTCCGTTCAGATCGCCTGTTGCACCCAGGTACAAATTTACCTGCCCTAAGCCTTGGCGACTGCTTTCATCCTCGCCAATTAAAATGGCTGTTTTACCTGCATAAGCGTCTTTAGGAAGCGGCACCGCGTTCTCTGCGCTACATTTTCCCAATGCAGAAAGTGTTCTGTTAGCTTTTTTATTGTAGACAGGTCCCAGCGGATCAATTGCATGTATCATCGACTCGCCATCAGTTTCGCCCGCAGTAAGAAATACCGGACCAAAGCCATACGTAGCCAAATCAACAAGTGTTGCCGAGCACAAGCGCATTTTACCACCTTCTGAGTCAACTATGTATTCGCCTTTTACGGGTTTTAAGTTTTTGTCGAGATAAACTCTTGACACAGAAAAAAGTATCTCATGGTTATTGATCATGATGTAGCCATCACCGTTAGGGTCCTTCATCATTCCCGCACCATCAGGTTGTGCACCGTAAATAAAATCAGGAGAAGCAGCCAGCTTGTCGTCGCTGCTTAAAAGGGTGGTGATCTTTACATTTTCAAAGCCTGATAAGGTTTTAACCAATGATGGGTTAACTGAATAGTTGGAAAGTTCAGTTGCCGGCGGATCTACAGGCACGTCGTTATTGTTCTTCTTGCAGGCAACAAATGTAACCGATGCAATTGCTGCCATAGTTAACGCAAGATTTAATTTTGCGCGTAAATTTTCTTTCATAGAGTGAATTTTTATTTACGTCAAAAGTATTTTAGGAAAGTAAAACAGGTGTAAACTGAACTTTAACTTTATATTATAAAAACCATGTGGTGTTAACAATAACAGCACTCAACATTAGCGCAGTAATTATTTGTGCAGGGTGGCTCACAGGGGCTCACGGTGGCTCACAGGGCTCAGGGTGGCTCACCCCGGCTCTGAGCCACCCCCTTTACTTAGTTTTCGATATAGCAACCTCGTTTACAGAGATGCCTGTGCAGTTATGTGAGATACTATTTTTTGAGTAGCGCCGATATTTTGCTGTACGTAGACCCGGGCTCTTTGGCCTGCTGCTGTTAAACCAGCGGTATCAGTCATTAGGCTTTTGGCAATGCTTTGAAGTTCATTTTCATTGGCAATACTGAAACCCGCACCTTCGGCTATCAGATCGCAAGCTTCTTTAAAACGTTGGTAGTTCGGCCCGAATATTACCGGCAAACCAAAAGCTGCGGCCTCCAAAGTATTATGTATCCCCACGCCAAACCCGCCGCCTATGTAGGCAATATCAGCATATTGATACAGGGCGGATAATATGCCGATGTTGTCGATTATTAAGACTTGAGATGTGAGATGTGAGACTTGAGATGTAAGCTGGGAATATCTGACGGTTTCATTTGGCGGTAGTATCTTCAATAGTCCTGTTATTTTATCTTCGCCAATGTCATGCGGGGCAAAAATAAATTTCCAATCGGGATATTGCTTTACTACATCAACCAACAAAGCCTCATCAGCCGGCCAGGTACTGCCTGCAATAAAAAGCTTTTTCCCGTTTTTAAATTCTTCAATAAGCGAAATACTTTTCGGCTGCTGCGCATTGGCCCAAACCCTATCAAAGCGCGTATCTCCGCTAATGGTGGCGTTGGTGATATCTATATCGTGTAGTAATTTTACAGAGCGTTCATCCTGGACAAAAAAATGGCTAACAAAGGCCAGCATTTTACGGTTCAAGCCACCGTACCATTTAAAGAAAACCTGTTCAGGCCTGAATATGCCCGATACGATGTGTAGCGGCACCTTGCAATGGTTCAACTCTTCAAAAAAATGATACCAATACTCATACTTGGTAAACACAGCTACAACCGGATCTATTTTAGAAATAAAATCTCTTGCATTAGCAGTTGTATCTAAAGGCAAATAATAAACCGCATCAGCGAGTGGTGTGTTCTTACGCACTTCGTAGCCTGATGGTGAAAAAAAAGTAATAATTATTTCCCTGCCGGGATATTGCTGTTTAAGCAGTTCAAGTACAGGCCTGCCTTGCTCAAACTCACCCAGCGATGCAAAATGGAACCATAAACTTTTATTATGCTGCCTAATGTCCTGATTGTGGCGTCCGCTTATCCATAACGCTGCCTTTTTATTAAAAAAAGATGCAATGTAAATAAGGACATAATAAATACGGACGGCTATATTATAGACAAGCAACATAAACGCTAAATTACTATCTTACTTGAATACCCGACAAAATTTAATGCTATTGCCGTAAAAGAAATCCAAATAAACCCATCGCTTGGTTTACATTAACTATTTGACAGGGCTGCACAACACTTTTCTCGGAAATGCGTAAAAGTAACGCATTAACATATAATTGACATAGGCCTTTAAGCCTAAAATTGTATCTTAGCAGCATGCATACTACCGCATTGCTTTAGTTTACTAAACAAATACTACACTATTGGTAATGGCAAGAAAACGTATTTTAATTACAGGAGCCGCCGGCTTTTTAGGCTCGCATCTTTGCGATAGATTTATCAAAGAAGATTACCATGTTATTGGCATGGATAATTTGATAACCGGGGACCTGCGTAACATTGAGCACCTGTTCAAACTGGAAAACTTTGAATTTTATCATCATGATGTTTCCAACTTTGTGCATGTGCCGGGTGAATTGCACTATATTCTGCACTTTGCGTCACCGGCAAGCCCCATTGATTATTTAAAAATCCCGATACAAACGCTTAAAGTGGGCTCATTGGGTACACATAACCTGTTAGGTTTGGCATTAGCAAAAAACGCACGCATGCTGATAGCATCAACATCCGAAGTTTATGGCGATCCGAACGTTAACCCTCAACCCGAAGAATATTGGGGCAATGTTAATCCGGTTGGGCCACGTGGCGTATACGATGAAGCCAAACGCTTTCAGGAAGCCATAACCATGGCTTACCACACTTTCCATGGAGTTGAAACACGTATAGTACGTATTTTCAATACTTACGGCCCGCGTATGCGGTTAAATGACGGACGTGTATTGCCGGCCTTCATTGGTCAGGCATTACGTGGCGAACCATTGACTATGTTTGGCGACGGATCGCAGACCCGTTCTTTCTGCTACGTGGATGATTTGATAGAGGGCATTTACCGTTTGCTGCACAGCGACTACGCGCAACCTGTAAATATTGGTAACCCGGACGAGATAACTATACGTCAGTTTGGCGAAGAGATAATAAAACTTACGGGTACAGATCAACAAATGGTCAGTTTGCCGCTACCTACCGATGATCCTAAACAACGCCGCCCTGATATAACTAAAGCAAAAGCATTGTTAAACTGGGAGCCTAAAGTATCGCGCAGCGAAGGTTTAAAAATAACCTATGAATATTTTAAATCGTTGCCGCAGGAGGTAATAGAAAAAGTAGAACACAAAGATTTTAAGCATTATAGTAAATAGTATGAGTAAAATACTGGTAACCGGCGGATTAGGGTTTATTGGTTCGCACACTGTTGTTGAACTTGTAAATGCCGGCTATGAGCCCATTATAATTGACGACCTGTCTAACTCGCATCCAAAAATGCTTGATCAGCTGGCAAAAATAATTGGTTATAAACCGCCATTTTATCAACTCGATCTGTGCGATGAAGCGGCAGTTAAAAATTTTGCGGCAGACCAAGCTGATATAACAGGAATTATACACTTTGCTGCATTCAAAGCCGTGGGCGAGTCGGTGAAACTTCCGCTTAAATATTACCGCAACAATTTTTATTCGCTTATTAATATACTTAATGCCTATTGGGGCCGTCCGTTAAATTTTGTGTTCTCATCAAGCTGCACCGTTTACGGCCAGCCAGACAAGCTTCCGGTAACGGAAGATGCGCCTGTTAAAGTCGCGGAGTCGCCATACGGAAATACGAAGCAGATTGCCGAAGAGATCCTTAAAGATATGATTGCTTCCGGCGGCAGCTACAAAGTAATATCTCTTAGATATTTTAACCCGGTAGGCGCGCACCAGAGTGCTTTAATTGGCGAACTGCCCATTGGCGTTCCGCAAAATCTGGTGCCGTTTATTACACAAACCGCAATTGGCAAACGCGAAAAAATCACCGTTTTCGGCAATGATTATAATACGCCTGACGGTAGTTGCGTTCGCGATTATATCCATGTTGTTGATCTTGCGAAAGCGCACGTGGCAGCACTTAAACTAATGGAAAAAGAAAGCTATACCGGTTATGACGTATATAATTTGGGCACAGGGAAAGGCAGTACTGTACTGGAAGTAATAAAGGCTTTTGAAGAATCAACCGGGGTGAAACTGAATTACGAAATTGGCCCACGCCGAAGTGGCGACGTGGAGCAGGTGTGGGGAGACGTTACTAAGTCAAAAAACGGGCTGCAATGGCAAACCGGTTTGGGTTTGGATGTAATGATGCAATCGGCCTGGAACTGGGAAAAATATATTGCAGAAAACCCGTTATAGTTTATACTTAATGAAAAACATAATCATTACCGGCGGTGCCGGCTTTATTGGTTCGCACGTAGTACGCAGGTTTGTAAAAAACTATCCGCAGTATAATATTATCAATCTGGATAAATTAACCTATGCGGGTAACCTGGCCAACTTAACGGATATTGAGAATGAACCTAATTACAAATTTGTAAAAGGAGATATAGTTGATATTGCGTTTATAAGCGAGCTTTTTGCAAATGAAAAGCCGGATGCAGTTATACACCTGGCAGCCGAATCGCACGTTGACCGCTCAATAGCCAATCCGGCTGAATTTGTGATGACCAACGTTGTTGGTACTGTTAATTTGCTTACGGCAGCACGCGAGGCCTGGAAAGGGAATTATGATAAAACACGTTTTTATCATGTTTCAACTGATGAGGTGTATGGCAGCCTGGGCAAAGAAGGCATGTTTACCGAAGAAACCGCTTATGATCCGCATTCGCCTTATTCTGCGTCAAAGGCAGGTTCTGATCATTTTGTGCGGGCATACCATGATACTTACGGTATGGATACTGTTATATCCAATTGCTCCAACAATTACGGATCATATCATTTCCCTGAAAAATTGATTCCGCTTGCCATTAACAATATTAAGAACGGTAGATCCGTTCCGGTATATGGCAAAGGAGAAAACATACGCGACTGGCTGTGGGTTGAGGACCATGCCAGGGCCATTGACGTGATCTTCCATAAGGCAAAAGCCGGTTCAACCTATAACATAGGCGGCCATAACGAATGGAAAAACATTGACCTTATAAAATTGCTTTGCGCTATAATGGATAAAAAACTGGGCCGCGAGCCCGGTGCATCTGCAAAGCTTATAACATTTGTGACGGATAGAGCTGGGCACGACCTTAGATACGCCATTGATGCAACAAAATTAAAAAATGATTTAGGCTGGGTACCCGGAATAACATTTGAAGAGGGATTGGAAAAAACCGTTGAATGGTATCTTGATAATGAAGAATGGCTGAATGATGTTACCTCAGGACATTATCAGCAATATTATACCGATCAATATAACGACAGATAATGTTTAATTTTTTTAAAAAGAAGGACAAATCAAAAAAAAACATAACGTTTAACTACGAATCTATCGGCGTAGATATGCATTCGCATGTTTTACCGGGCATTGATGATGGAGCCCAAAATGTAGAGGAATCTGTTTTTTTAGTTAAACGGATGATGGAGTTAGGTATCAAAAAAATTATTGCGACACCTCACATCATGATAGATTATTACCGCAATACCCCCGAGACAATAAATAACGCGCTTACGCTATTGAGGGACGAATTGTCAAAGCAGGGTATAGATATACAGGTGGAGGCCGGTGCTGAGCACTATTTTGACGAGACCTTTGAAACCCGCATTGACGAGGGCAAATTGGTGTCATTTGGGGACAAATATGTATTGTATGAATTCCCTTTCATTAGTCAGCCGCAAAACTGGTTTGAGGCTATGCAAAAAATGCTTCAAACAGGCTACAAACCTATTTTAGCTCATCCGGAAAGATACCCTTATTTAACTAATGACAATATGGCTATGATGCGGAGCTGGGGATGCAATTTACAGTTAAACACCATATCCTTAACAGGTTATTATGGCCGCGACACAAAAAAACGTGCCGAAGAAATGGTGGACCTTAAGCTTATAGATTTTATATCAAGTGATATGCACCACCCACGGCATGCCGACGCATTGCGAGACACGCTAGCCACAACTTATATTGAGAAGTTGCTTTTTAATGATTACCCGCTAAAAAATATACAATTGTTGTAGTCCTTTGTCGTTCTTAATAATGGCGAAGAACCACGGATTTCCTTAAATTCGAAATTGAACATCCGAAATCCGAAATCATACCTACTCGTATCTTAAAGCTTCTACCGGATCTAAATTGGAAGCTTTCTTAGCCGGGTAAAATCCTGAAGCAAGACCAATAAAAGTACATATCGCGAAAGCAGATAACAGCCATAACCACGGAATAACAAACTTGCCGCTAATACCCACAGCTATAAGGTTGCCAATGGCCATACCCAGTATCATGCCGCCAATGCCGCCTATAATACATATTACAACAGCCTCTATTAAAAACTGCTTACGTAT
>CBFGNU010000117.1:0-11286 GCA_965650195.1 uncultured Mucilaginibacter sp.
GTATCCATAAAAGTTTTGGCAGTTTTCAGGTTTTTTCGCAGCCTCATAGAGGTATCCATAAAAGTCTTGGCAGTCCTTAAGTTGTTTCGCAGCCTCAGGGAAGTATCCCTAACAGCTCTGACAGACCTTAGTTTCCTAAGTGGCCAGGCAATAGTATCAGGGAATGTTGTTCTCTTTAGTTTCATAACGGATGTACCTGCTACATTTCGTAATGCCTTTTTTGTTTTGCTCTTTTTAACGCGAATAGTAGTATCGTTTATGGCAGGTACGTAGGATGCGGTATTGCCCCGGTTAGGTTTGTTAATTGATGGCGAGGCGGGAGCCACGCTAGCATCTCTGCTCTGATAAATCGCCAAAGTTGTTGCGGCGCCACCGCAGGTTGCAATGCTTATCCATAACCACATTAGCTTTTTAGACAACAGCCCTTTGCCAAAAAGAATAAACGAAAGCAAGCCTATCGGCATAGCTACTTGCAGGGCTTTTTCCATTTTTTTCCAGTCGGCAACACTATTGCCGTTTACCGGTAATTCATCAAACTTATTAAGTAAGAGCGGTCTTAGCAACATTTGTTCTCTCATGATCCTTGCTGTTTTGTGTTAGTTTTTCTCGTAATTGTTTTTTTGCAGATGAAAGGTGCCAACGCGAGGTACTTTCGGTTATGTTTAACATTGCCGCTATCTCGCCATGGTCAAAGCCGTCCACCTCATATAAATTGAATACAGCTTGACTGGCGGGCGGCAATTTGCGTATATAGCGCAGCAGGTCTGCAGCGTACAAATTATTCAACGCATCGGGCGATATAGGCGTCAGATCGTCTGTCTCTGTAATATCATCATGATATTGAAAGCGCATTTCGCTCCGCTGTAGGTCAATACAGCAGCGTATCATGATGGCAGTTATCCAACCATCTAAGTTCCCTTTTTCGCCATTGTAGGTTTTGATACTGGTAAAAACTTTCATGAAGCCGGCGTTCAATGCTTCGGGCACCAGGTCGTCATCCCGCAGGTAACGCATACAAAGCCGGTACTTGCTTTGATAGAAAAGCAGGTATAAAGCTTCCTGTGCTTTCCTTTTATTTGCAGCGCAGCCGGCAATAATTACTGAAAGTTCTTTATCGTCCATAAAACCCTTAAGTACTAACAAATACGTAGCGGTAAATTAAAACGCTGGGTAAAAAAGATAATTTAATCTGAACTAAGATTTATAAGATTTAAGGATTGTGGGATTTTTGTTTTATCCACTCCTTTTTATCAATAGCGTTGGTATCGATAAATTCTTCGTATTTCAAAAATGATGTAATATTTCTTCTTATTACAGCTGTATAACCATCACCAAGCGCTCCGGAGTCAACATATTGCCTGATTATTCTAATGTCGGGATTATCTCTTTTAACATACAACACTTCAACATCAGTGAATGAGGAAAAGCCATCAAAAAAAGTTATAAACCCAATGATGATATAAATTAAAAAGGTGACGATTACAGATATTGCACCTGCGAATACCCAGTTGTGTTTCTCTCGTTTATAGCATTTTCTATAAATTGTGATAGCTACTGATATCAATGTTAAATAGAGTACAACACTGCCGAAATAATCTGCAACCTTAGGGTTAACAAAATAAATAGGAACTGAACGACCAACGGTGTTTACAATGATACAGAATATCATTATCCAAAATATGATCTTAATCCAACGCCGGTTCATGTAATCCTATAAATCGTAGCTCAGACAATCAAAAGTATATCCCTTCTTACTCCAAACATCCATCGCCTTTGGCAGCACGTACTCCAGCCTGTCAAAAGCTTTCAAACTATCATGAAAAACAACAATAGAACGAGGCTGTGTATGCTTCAAAACGTTCTGCAGACATTTTTCCGGACTTAGTGTCGTATCAAAGTCGCCGCTTAAAACATCCCACATAATAATTTTCAGGTTGGGCCGCTGTTGCTTTAAAAGTTTTATTTGCGAACGCTTAATTCGTCCATATGGCGGCCTGAATAAGGGCGTGTGCAGTAGTTCATCGGCTTTTGCAAAGTTTTGTACGTAAACATCATCGGCTGTATCCCAGCCTTTTAAATGATTAAAGGTATGATTCCCAATTGTGTGCCCTGCCGTTTTTACCTTCTCAAAAATATCCGTATGTTTATTGGCGTTATCACCAATGCAAAAAAAAGTGGCCTTTGCCTTATATTGTTCTAAAATATTTAAAACAAATGGTGTAACAATTGGTATAGGGCCGTCGTCAAAGGTGAGATAAATAGTACGGTCGCGTTTATCACTATCCCAAATTAGTTGAGGATAGAATTTTTTTAGCAACCACGGTGTTTTAACCAGATACATATTCAAACAAGAGAGCCCCTATACAGGAGAGATCAGACAAAAGCTTATTAGTGTAAAGCATACTAATGTAAAGCCAAATCTAATTAACTCGGGTATAACATCTCAATTATTTGTACACAATAACCCATATGAAGCAAAATACATCAGTATTAAAACGGGCAGGCCTGATATTTACACTGTTCATGGCTGCAAGTTTTACTGTAAAGGCGCAAGAAAAGATCACGCTACAAATGGCGGTTGACCGCATGTTGGCCAACAACCTTAACATAAAACAAGCACAGGTAAGTGAGGCTTTAGGATATGCAGATCTGCAGCAATCAAAAAATAATCAATTGCCAAGCTTAACTGCTTTTACATCAACTGGCTATAATTTTGGCCGGAGTTTAATTACGGGTACGTCCGATTATTTATCCTCAACCGCACAAAGTGTTAACAGTAACGCGCAAATGTCGCTTACGCTGTTTCAGGGTGGGCAACTGCGTAATCAGGTTATCCAAAACAGGTTAACGGTTGATGTTAATAAAAGTAATACCGCTAAAATTAAAAACGACCTGACGTTAAATGTTGTAACCACTTATTTGCAAATATTAATAAACCAGGACCTGGTAACTGCCGCTACCCAGCAAGCCGATATTGCTAACCAGACACTACAGCGTTCGCAAATAAGTTTTGATGCAGGCAAGCAAACACTGGCAGATCTGTCGCAAGCAAAAGCTCAGGTAGCTACCGCTAATCTGAATTTGACCAATGCTCAAAACCAGCTTGATATTTCCATGTTGGTGTTGAAACAGTATATGGAAATGGACCCCTATACTACCATTACCGTTGAGAAGCCGGACATTAGCCGTTTAACAAATGTGCGAACCGCGTTTGATGCTAACCAGGTAGTAAGAACAGCTTTGGATATCAATCCGGATATAAAACTAGCTGTAGCACGCGAAAGAACATTTGCGCAGTCAATCAAAATAGCGAGAGGTACTTTTTATCCAACCTTGAGCTTATCAGGCGGCGTTGGCTCAACTTATAACAACAGGTTCAAAAAGTTTTTAAATAACCAGGCGGTTGATTATCAATTCTTTGATCAGATAAGAGATAACTTCAATCAATCAGTAAGTTTAAGCTTGAGTATACCCATATTTAACCGTTTTAACGCGCATACTAACGTTAAAAAAGCGGAGTTGAATTTCCAAAACGCGCAGTTGAATACTCAGTTAGCTAAAAACAATCTTAGCAAAATAATTATACAGGCGGTGCTTGATCTTAATGCCGCTAACAAACAATATCAATCGGCTACGCAAACATTTGAAGCTAACAGGGATGCATTGAACGTTACGCAACAACGTTATGACGTAGGTTTGGTTAACTCATTAGATTATAACACTGCAGTAACCAACTACAACAAATCGCAAAACGATATGATACAGGCACAATACGCGGTCATATTCAGAAGCAAGATAATTGACTATTACTTAGGAAACACGATAACACTTTAAAATAAAAAATCCTGCACATCATGGGAAAAACTACAAAATATATTCTGATAGGTTTAGGCATCGTAGTGGTGCTGCTGGTTGTTGGTAAGGCAACGGGCGTCATCGGTAAAGAACCGAAGACAAAAGTAGCTACCGAAAAAGCGGCCAGTCGCGAGATAAACGAAACAGTATCTGCAAGCGGAAAAATAATGCCGCATGTTGAAGTTAAAATAAGCCCCGAAGTATCCGGTGAGGTGGTTGAACTACCTATTAAGGAAGGCGACGTGGTTAAAAAAGGTCAGTTACTGATCCGGATCCGTCCGGATATTTTGCAATCAGGCTATAACAGGGCAGTGGCTTCACTTAACTCACAAAAAGCTAATGTGGCTAATTCAAGCCAACAGCAAAAGCAAGCCGAAGCTACTTATAACAACCAGGCCGCAAACTATAAACGTAGCAAAGAACTTTTTGAAAAGAAAGTACTTACTGCTGCCGAGTTTGATCAGGCTAAAGCCACTTATGAGAGCGCCGTAGCCGGATTAGAAGCGGCCAAGCAAAGCGTTATAGGTGCTAAATTCGGTTTGCAGCAAACAGCTGCGAGCGTTAAAGAAGCCAGCGATAACCTGTTAAAAACTACTATATATGCACCGGTTGATGGTGTGGTTTCAAAGCTTTCTGTTGAGATTGGCGAACGCGTTTTAGGTACTGCACAATTTGCCGGTACCGAGATAATGACCATATCCAACCTTGCTGAGATGGATGTGAATGTTGATGTGAATGAAAATGATATCAACCGTATAACTTTAGGCGATACTTCTATTATACAGGTTGATGCCTTTTCGGGAAAGAAATTTAAAGGCACGGTTTCAGAGATCGGTAGTTCGGCAAACGTAGTGGGTACTACAGCAGATCAGGTTACCAACTTTACGGTTAAGGTACGTATAGATCCGAAATCATACACTGACATGCTGAACGCAAAGGCGGCTAATCCGTCTCCTTTCCGTCCCGGACTTACTGCTACAGTTGATATTCAAACTAATCATACCAAGGCGCTATCGGTACCAATACAAGCGGTAACTACCCGCGATGACAAAAAGGAGGAGACAGGCCCTAAAAAGGATGAGGACGCCGAAGTGAAAACTACCGCCAGCGCTGCTCCTGCAAAAGAGTATGTATTTATTTACCAGGCCCCGGGCAAAGTTAAGCAGGTGAAGGTAACTACCGGCATTCAGGATGATACATACGTTCAGATCTTATCTGGCCTTAAAGAAGGCGACGAGGTGGTTTCAGCTCCATATCCGGCAATTTCAAAAACCCTGAAAGATGGCGCATTGGTTGAAAAGGTTGATAAGAGCAAACTGTTTACTAAAGAAGGCAAAGAATAATTTAAATAAATCTTCACAGATTAAGGCCGATCCGCAAGGGTTGGCCTTTTTTGTTTATGGTGAAATCCCAATGAGGTTATTAAAACTTCTTAGAAACAAGAAGAGCTCCTGATGGGCAGGAGCTCTTTCTAAACCAATTATAAACCAATTATATGAAGAGATGTGCCCCTCGGCACATTACGTTAAATCATTTTAACTGAGTAACATTATACAAACGATATACCAAAACTTTTATTGTGTAATAATTACACGTCGTTTAAATTAATGTTCAAAAAAATATACACCATAAAAAACGCCTCAGAAAGCTCTGAGGCGTTTTTTATACTTAGCGTTATGTAGTATTAAATTGTGTTCAAAGCGTTGCCTGTATAGTACAGTATAACAATAATTATACCTGCTATTATGCGGTACCATCCAAATGCTTTAAAGCCTTTGCGTTCTAAAAAAGTGATAAATGATTTTATAGCCAAAAGCGCCACAACAAAAGCAACAAGGCTACCTATCAGCAAAAACTTAATATCCTGGTATAGCTCGGCTTGGTTGATACCACCATCTTTATAAAAGTCATATATGTCTTTTACGGTAGCGCCAAACATGGTAGGCACGGCCAAAAAGAATGAAAACTCCGCAGCTGCTGTCCTGCTTAATTTTTGCGACATGCCGCCAATTATGGATGATGCTGAGCGTGATACACCGGGTATCATGGCCAGGCACTGAAAAAAGCCAATTTTAAGCGCCGTAACGTAGCTAATATCTTCCTCGCTTTTTACATTTGGGTTCCTGAACCAATCATCAACAAAAAGCAGCACTACCCCGCCTGCAATCAATGCAACACCAACCACTAAGGGGCTTTCAAGCAAGATCTCAATTTTACTTTTAAACAGCAGCCCGAATATTATTGCCGGAATAACGCCGATAACCAGTTTTATGTAGAAATTGAACGAACGGAAGAAACGTTTAAAATAAAGAACCACTACAGATAGTATGGCACCCAACTGAATAACTATCTCAAACAGTTTAACAAAATCATCTTTGCCAATACCCATTAATGAACTGGCAACCACCATATGACCGGTGGACGAAACGGGCAAAAACTCTGTAAGGCCCTCAATAATGGCCAATACAATAACATGAAATATATTCATTTTGAGATAATGTTAGATAGAAATACTGTTGGTCCTTGGCCTGATCAGGCATCAGATTTTTTAAGAATGGCGTAAAATCCTATTCCGAAACCGGCTAAAACTACAACCGGAGCCACTACTATTTTGGTGGTGTTGTAGATGTCGGTTGTACCTGCCATCAGGAAAAAACCTAATGATACCACCGCTATACTGATAACGAACCACAGGTAATTGGTTTTACCAAAAATAAATTTAACGGGGCTCGCAGCCTCAGCAGAGGTTTTGGTTTTTGATATTGTTTGTGCGGTCTTTGCCATGTGTTTTAATTAGTGATTGAGTGAATTATTGAATGAGTGATTGACTTTTTGGCCGGTCGATATTGCCTTTGCCTTTCGTCTTTTACCTTCACCCTATCGGTACAAATCATATATTTTTAAACGTAAGAACTTGTTTACAGCTAAGTATGTGCTTAATCCTGATATAAATACACCCAGGCCTAATACCAGTAAAAACACAACACCAAATTCAAAGTTGTTTTGCAGTATCACCAGATCAGGTATTTGCAGATTTGCCAGGTATAAAGTGCCTATTAGTATAATTACAGCTATTAATCCTCCCAATATGCCATGCCATATACCATAGAGTATAAATGGTTTGCGAATAAAGTTTTTAGTGGCGCCTACTAATTGCATCGACTTGATTAAAAATCGTTGGGAGTAAATAGCCAACCTGATGGTATTGTTTATTAAGGCTACTGATACCACAACAAAAATGCTAGCAAACGCCAGTATCACCAGACTTATAGCAGTAAGGTTCTGGTTCATTTGGTCAACCAGTGATTGCTGATATTTTACCTCTTTTACAAAAGGATTTTTTAACAATTGGGTCTTTAATTTGGTTATCTCAGCATTGTTTGCATAATCAGCATTCAGATAAACATCTAATGATTGCGATAGCGGATTGTATCCCAAAAACTTAACAAAATCCTCGCCCAGATCTTTTTGCAGATTACGGGCCGCAAGTTCCTTGCTTACATAAATAGCTTGTTTAACAGCCGGATTGGCATCCAGTTGCGTTTGTAATTGCCTTACATCTGCTTCGTGCGCAGCTTCATCAACAAAAATATTAAGCACGATGTTTTCTTTTACATAGCGCGAAAGATTATTAGCATGCACCAATATCAAACCCAATAAACCCACCATAAGCAGCACCATTGATATGCCGAATACCGTTGATATATAAATGGTCTTGGTTTTCTTTGCCGATTCGCTTACTTCAAATTCTTCCATACTTGCGTGTTTGTTGCGCTAAATTAAGAATACGCGCCTTAAAGGTAAAACTTTATAATTTATTTAAACAGATAACGCCGGGATATTAACATTATTTAACGGACTTAAACAATACGTACGGCCGGGTGTTTTATTATTAGGTGAAAGGCAAAAGCTGAAAGGTAAAGGTTGCAACGATTTAGCCCCTTCATTCAGTAATTCAATAACTCAGTAATTCAATAATTAAAATGACAGCTCCCGCAAACTCAACAGATAAACCATCGCCGGCAGATACGCCTACGGACCGCCCCCATGATAAGGGCCAGAAAAGTAAAGTAAGAAAAGAAGATAAGGTATATGATGCAGAGGAGCCTCACGGTGGAGACATGGCTAAAAAACGAGAAAAGGAGGAGCAACCGGTGCATTCGGTTAAAACTCCTCCTAAAGATAATCAGTTAAGTTAGTATAAAGAACGATTTATAAGAGACTGTATTTAAGTGATTGCTATTTAAGTTTCAGCGCTATTTTGCCGTCCTCAATTCCTTCAATGTTTTTATCGGTGAAGATATCTTTACCGGTTTCGCCCATTAATTTTAACAAGTTGTCGGTTGATTCTTTGTGCATAACTTCAATTGTTGATGCAGTTGAATTGAATTTCATTTTGGTTTCGGTTACAGTACCACAAGCCTGAATGCTTTCGTTGAATTTTTTAAGGGTAGCGTAGTCAATTCCGGTTATAGTTACAGTAGTAACCTTAACACCTGCCGGAAGAGCCGGCATGGCTGCTACTGCAGCATTTGCAGTTTGCAAGGCAGCTGTTGCTGCTGCAGCGGCTGCTGCCGCGGCGGCTTCAGCTTCTTTCTTCTTTTTACCACCAAACATGCCTTTTAATGAGTTAACTGCACTTGCTGCCTGCCCAACCGCGCCTGCAGCACCGGTAACGCCGCCTGCCGCGCCGTTTGCAGCATTGGTTCCTGAAGCAATTGCGCCTAAAAGGCCCTGAGCCATTAATGATGAGCAGCTTAGCATGATAGCAGCTGCTATTAAAGTAATACGTGTTTTCATAATCCTTAGTTTTTTGCGTTATTAATTAGTTGATTGTTTACTACATCATCAACTCTGCACTTTTTAAGGTCACGCTCACAAATACCATCAGGTTAAAAAAGATAACAGAGGTGTTATTTTGAATGATGCCTCATTTTCCCCGGCGATCAGACAATTCAAAAGTATCCCGCTAAGCAGCGGTAATCAATAATGCATTTGTAGTATTTATGCAGATGAAATTCCCCTCTTGAGAGGGGGCGGGGAGGAGGGTGCGGCTGCAGGGGGGTGTTAAGCCGATCACATGCCACACCCCTACACCCCTCTCAAGAGGGGAATCGCACATCCCGCCGCTTCTTTAAATTTTTCGAACACTCGTAATCACATATCAAAAAAAAAGCCCCGCTCTGAGTGAGAAGGGCTTAGATGAAGTTTTTTACTTAAATCTGCTTTTTAAAGCGGCCAGTTTCAGCGCCATATCCGTCTCAGGTTCGGGCTCTTTCTTTCTTTGTGGCTGATGCTGGGTTTGCCTTGGTTGTTGCTGTGTTTTCGCCGGACGATCTTTTTGCGGTTCATCCGTTTTCATGGAAAGCGATATGCGTTTGCGCGCTACATCAACTTCGGTAACAGTTACCTCAACCTGCTGATGCACCTTAAGTACCTCGTTAGGATCTTTTACAAACCGGTTAGCTATCTGGCTCAGGTGTACCAAGCCATCCTGGTGCACGCCAATGTCTACAAAGGCACCAAAGTTGGTTATATTGGTTACAATGCCGGGCAGTTTCATGCCGGGTTTTAAATCGGTTATACTATTTACGCCATCGGTAAAGCTGAACGCCTCAAACTGCTCGCGAGGGTCGCGACCGGGTTTGGCCAGTTCCGCCATAATATCATTAAGGGTAGGCAGGCCCACAGTATCAGTAATGTATTTTTGCAGCGGGATACTTTTACGCAGCTTTTCGTCGCGCATCAGTTCGCCTACTGAGCAGCCTTTGTCTTTTGCCATTTGCGCCACAAGCTGGTATCTTTCAGGATGGACGGCACTGGTATCAAGCGGATTTTCTGCATTCCGGATGCGTAAAAACCCGGCGGCCTGTTCAAATGCTTTATCGCCAAGGCGGGGCACTTTTTTTAGCTGTTCGCGTTGGGTGAATGCGCCGTTAACATCGCGGTAGGCAACAATATTTTGCGCCAGTTGCGGCCCCAAGCCCGATACATAGGAAAGGATCTGTTTAGATGCCGTGTTCAACTCAACACCAACGGCGTTTACGCAGCTTATCACAGTATCATCTAAGGATGCCTGCAGTTTTGTTTGATCAACATCGTGCTGGTACTGGCCAACACCAATTGATTTCGGATCAATTTTAACCAGCTCTGCCAATGGGTCCATCAACCGCCGACCGATGGATACAGCACCACGCACGGTAACATCTTTATCCGGGAACTCCTCGCGTGCAACGTCTGATGCGGAATAAATAGAGGCCCCGCTTTCGTTCACCATTACTATCGCCACATTTGGCAAATTAAGCTGACGAACAAATAATTCTGTTTCCCTCCCCGCTGTACCGTTGCCAATTGCAATGGCTTCAATACTATATTTTTCAAAGAGATGAATAACAGTTTTTTGCGCCTCGCGTGCCTGACCGGGACCTGTATGCGGGAATATTGCATTGTACTCTAACAGCTTTCCCTGTTCATCCAGGCATACCACTTTGCAACCTGTACGGAAGCCGGGGTCGATAGCCATCATGCGTTTTTGCCCAAGCGGAGCAGCTAATAATAGCTGACGGGCATTTTCGGCAAATACACGAATAGCCTCCTCGTCGGCGCGTTTTTTGGTAAGCAGGCGTACCTCTGTTTCCATGGATGGGCGAAGCAGGCGCTTGTAACCATCATAAATTGCTAAACGCACTTGTTCGGCCGCCGCATTATGGCCGGTTATAAAAGCATTTTCTAAGAGCGCCACTGCCTCGTCTTCAGGAGGCATGGTATCTAAAAACAGAATTTCTTCTTTTTCGCCACGACGCATAGCCAGTATACGGTGTGATGGTGCCGATTTTACAGGCTCTTCCCATTCAAAATAGTCCTTATACTTTATGCCGGCCTCTTCTTTGCCGGGCGCAACGCGACTTTTAAATACACCTTTTTCAAGAAAAAGTTCGCGCAGTTTTGCTCTTACATTCGCGTCTTCGCTTATGTGCTCGGCAATAATATCGCGGGCGCCCGCAAGGGCATCCTCGGCATTAGTAACACCTTTTTCTTCGGAAACATATTTCTCGGCTTCGGCATCTACGTCAAATTTGTTTTGAGCCAGCAAAGCATCGGCTAAAGGCTGCAAGCCTTTTTCGCGGGCTGCTGTGGCGCGTGTTTTGCGTTTGGGGCGGTAGGGTAGGTAAATGTCTTCAAGCAGCACCATTGTTTCTGCCGCCTTTATCTGCTTTTCTAATTCGGGCGTTAGCTTGCCCATTTCGGTAAGCGAGTTTAATATCGCTTCGCGGCGCTTATCCAGCTCACGCAGTTGTTGTATACGGTCGCGTATACCTGCAACCTGCACTTCGTCTAAACTTCCGGTAAGTTCTTTACGGTAACGGGAAATAAAAGGAACGGTAGCACCTTCATCCAACAATGCAACAGTAGCAATAACCTGCTTTTCGG
>CBFGNU010000118.1:0-11244 GCA_965650195.1 uncultured Mucilaginibacter sp.
GTGCCATATAGCGGATCAAAACGGTTATCTTTACCTGAAGGGCTAACCGCGCTATTCCCCGATAGCACATCATAACCCGGCGTAAAGCTTAAGTTGCCTTTTTGATAAGTTACAGCAGCTGTGTAGTGGTAAGCATCCAGCGCTACATTATCACGGCTCTTACCATCCTGACGGTAGTAAGCGGCCTGTATGGCTATTTTGCCAAAACCCGACGCGTTACCAATGGTATGGTTAACCATTAAACCGTAAGTGTAGCGGTTAACTGAAGAATAATCATAAGCATCAGTCAAACCGGTTCTAACAAAACGACGTCCGTATACGTAACCGGTCGCAGCGGTACCTACAGAGTCTAAACGGTATTTTCCAAATCTGTCGTTAAAAAACAGCCCTGAAACCTTCGTTTGATCAAACTTTTTGCTGACGTACAAACTTGTGAAGGATTTGTATTGCTGTGTAGCACCATTGGTGCCTGGCGGGTTGGCAAAAACAGGTGTGCCTGTTTTTGCGCTATTATTGGCAGCGCTCCCACCGGGGGCCAGTGGAAGCATACCTGCCGGAGCGGCAACTAAAGTGCCTAAAGAATTTTTTACAGTAGCCGGTAAGTTTGCCGGTACATAATCTGTATTAGTTAAACCAAAAGCATCGCTGTTTTGGTTATAAGCATAACCTAAATCAACTTGCCATCCGTGGTGCATCAATTTTAATAAAGCCATGTCATGGCGGCGGCCTTGTTGCAACCAGTCCAGGTTACCAATCAATCGGGAATCGTCATAGATCAATTCCTGACGACCTATTTTTAAAGACAACTGATCAAACCATTTAAAACCGATGGTCGTATCGGCCTTGTTGGCCAGCGTAAGCTCGGCCCAACCTTCGTGTAAGAACAGTCTGTTGTCAGTAGCCGATGTTGAAGATGCATCCGCGCCCCACACGCGTACATCCTGTATGCTGGCACCAACAGTTAGTCTGTCCCATTTATATCCAAAAATTAATCTTGTTCGTTGTGATACAAAACCAGCGTTTTTAGAGTCCTTTAAAACAAGGTTTCCAAATCCGTTTCTTGATTCTGCACGCGGCCTTATTTGTCCGTTTAAGGTCATTTGAGCGGTGGCATTATATGCCGAGAGGCAGGTAAAAATTACAATTGTTGTAAAAAGTCTGCATTGTTTGAGTACGTTTTTATACATTTGGTGAGTTTTTAGTTTGTGAAAGCGATAAAACTGTAATAGTCCTGTTTGGGAATGCGACCTCCCGGCAGGGCTTTTTTTATATGGGTGTGGGGGTATTATTCTTTTGCAATTCCTACATACACTTTTCCATCTTCAACTTTTACAGGATAGGTTTTTATTTGATAATCATCGCCGCTCAGGCACTCGCCGCTTAAAAGCGAAAAAGTTTTTTTGTGAAAAGGGCAAGCCACTTTAGGTTCACAATCTTCGCCTGCACTGCCTATCATGCCGCGTGAAAGCGCCATTTGCTGTTTATGCGGACAAAGGTTTTGTGTAGCATACCACTCGTTGCGACGGCTAAAATTGTAAATGGCTATTTGCTCTTCGCCATGCTTCATGCAAACCCCGCCATTTTCAGGAACATCATCAATGTAGCAGGCCGGGATCCAATCAAGTGCTGTTAGTGTTTCCATGTTGTCTATTTTTTATCGAGATTTTATATTGCCCTTATTCTTATTACCAATTAGCTTTCACTTGTCCGCGCATTTCCTCAAACTTTACGCTCGGATCTTTCTGAGCGGGCTCGTTAACAAAGTGTGAGAATTTTTTACGGAGCTCAGGGTTTTCAACTACCTCTTTCCACTCGCAGTGGTAAGTGTTTACCAATAACTGCATTTCTTCTTCCAGTTTTTCGCAAATACCCAGGCTATCATTAATAATTACATTTTTCAGATAGCTCATGCCGCCTTCCATTTTGTTAAGCCAGGTAGCGGTACGGGTAAGCGGATCGGCAGTTTTAATGTAGAACATTAAAAACCTGTCAAGGTATTTTACCAGTGTATCCTTGTCAATATCAGTTGCTAGTATTTGCGCGTGTTGTGGTTTAGATCCGCCATTACCGCATATATACAGGTTCCAGCCTTTTTCTGTAGCGATGATGCCAAAATCTTTTGACTGCGCCTCGGCACACTCCCTGATACATCCGCTTACACCACCTTTAAGTTTATGCGGTGCGCGGATGCCTTTGTATCTGTCTTCCACCTCAATGGCAAATGATACACTATCATGCAAACCAAACCTGCACCATGTGCTGCCTACACAGCTCTTCACGGTACGCAGGGCCTTGCCATAAGCATGTCCGCTTTCAAATCCTGCGTCTATCAGTTCTTCCCATATTAAAGGCAGATCACTAACATGTGCGCCAAACAAGTCAATACGCTGACCGCCGGTTATTTTGGTATACAGGTTATATTTTTTAGCAACCTGCCCTATTACTATTAATTTATCAGGAGTGATCTCGCCGCCCGGGATACGTGGCACTACTGAGTAAGTACCACCTTTTTGAATATTTGCCAGGTAACGGTCGTTGCTGTCTTGTATAGTTGATTGTTTTACAATTACCTCATTCCACACGCTGGATAGTATACTTGCCACCACTGGCTTACAGGTTTCGCAACCATCGCCTTTACCAAAATGGTCAAGCACCAGATCGTAGTTTTTCAACTGGTTCATTTTTACCAGATCATACAACTCCTGGCGCGAGTAATCAAAATGTTCGCAAATGGTGTTTTTGATATAAGCACCGTTTGCTTTTAAAGTACCGTTTACCAGATCTTTCACCATTGGCATACAGCCACCGCAACCGGTACCGGCTTTGGTACATTTTTTTATCCCATCAACAGTGGTAATACCCAGATCAGTAACTGATGAGCAAATGGCTCCTTTGCTTACCGCCTCGCATGAGCAGATCAAAGCGTCATCAGGCAAACTCATTACGCCTGCGCCTTCGCTTTCTGCGCCACCCCTTGATCCTAATATCAGATCTTCAGGATTTGGTGGAAGCACCAATTTGTTGTTAACTGTTTGCAGCAACATATTGTAAGCATCCGCATCGCCAATTAAAATACCACCCAACAAATACTTGCCGTCTGTAGTAATATTAATGCGTTTGTAAATGCCTTTGTGGGTATCTTCAAAAACTATAGTACGGCAATCGGGCTCAGTAACAAACGCGTCGCCAAAGCTGGCCACATCAACACCAATCAGTTTTAGTTTGGTACTCATGTCATAACTGTAAAACAGCTTGCTGCCACCTGTTAATTGCGATACCACAATATCGGCCATTTCATAACCAGGTGCTACCAGGCCATATATCATGCCTTCATATAATGCGCACTCACCAATAGCGAAGATACTTTCGTCGCTGGTTTGCATTTTAGCATCAACCAAAATACCTCCGCGGGTGCCAACGTGCAGGCCGGCCAGTTTAGCCAGTTCATCGCGTGGGCGTATACCTGCTGATATTACCAGCATATCAATCGGTAATTCGCTGCCGTCGTTAAAATTCAATGATTCAGCTTTATGCTCACCTCCTATATATGAGGTGCTTTTATTAAGATGTATACTTAATCCTAACTCCGCTAATTTAGCTTGCAGCATACCGCTTCCTGCCGAGTCGATCTGCCTTGGCATAAGACGCGGAGCAAACTCAATTACATGCGTATGCTCTATACCCAGATCTATCAGTGCTTTAGCCGCTTCTAAACCTAAAAGACCGCCGCCCATTACGGCACCGGTCTTTGCATTAGCTGCGTACGCTTTAATAAGGTCAAGGTCTTCAATGGTACGATAAACAAATACCCCTTCCTTTTCTACCCCTGGGATATCCGGGACAAAGGCTGATGAGCCCGTCGCCAAAACCAGGTAGTCATATTTTATAGTAATGCCCGAAAGCGAATGAACTGTTTTACTTGTCCGGTTTATGTCTTGTACCGGATCAGCAAGATGAAGCGTAATATCATTATCGGCATACCATGAGCTCGAAGACATCGAAAGCTCCTCGGCAGACTTACCGTTAAAATATTCGCTTAAGTGAACGCGATCATAAGCCGGGCGCGGCTCTTCGCCAAATACTACAATGTTGAAGTTTGATGACTTATTGACAAGCTTTTCACAGAACTTGTAACCAACCATCCCATTTCCAATTACTACAACTGTTGATTTTTCCATTTTCTTTAAACTTTTTATGACTAACACAATAAAAATGCGACCCATTATTGTGTTTGCATAGCAATTTTATATAAAAAAAATCACATTTGCAATTTTTACCTCATTTTGGTCATATAAATTATGCTCATTTTTGATAAAAACTAACATTTACATTGATTTAAAACATAGATTTGTTAAATATTTAATATCAAAATACGATAAACATAAAAATGATAATAATTTAATACATAAAACTGTAGTGCTTTTTAACAAATTAATAAAAATTACAAAAAATGTATTACAAAAACACATCAATACGTTTTAAAATCGCATCAAGACTAAAATAAAACATTGAAATTATCACAATCGATTAAAAAATTCGGTAAATAAGCGGTCCTAACGACAAGAAATTATGAAAATAAGGATAAAAGGCAACTCAATTCGGTACAGATTGAGCAAAACAGATGTAGAGCAGTTTATAAAAACGGGCTATTTGGAGGAAACTGTTGATTTTGGCGCACAAAAATTGGTTTACGCGTTAAAAAAGTACGGTGAATCTACACTTAACGCGAGTTTTGCTCAAAATACCATAACATTATATATGCCGGAGCAAATGGCAACGGAATGGGAAGCACCTGAGAAAGTAGGATTTGATGGCGTTCACAATAAGCTTTCTCTTTTAATAGAAAAAGACTTTCAATGTTTAGATAATGTTGCGGAAGATCAAACCGATAATTATCCTAACCCGGCTTCGGTTTGTTAAACATATATTCTTTGGCATAAAAAGGGGCGGCAAAATTACCGCCCCTTTTTGTTTACTAATCATCAGTGCCTATAATGCTTTCATCACCGTCAGACTCCGGCTCTATATCCAGATCACTATTATTAGTAGCGGCACCTGTTTGCGATTGATTACCGAGGTCGGAATAGTTCTCATCGGCAAACGTTGCGTCCACTTCATCACCAAATTTTTCAATCTCGGGCGTATCTTTTAAAAAATCAGGGCGTTTGTCCTGCCCTCCCGGGCTATTAAGATCTTTCGTTTCCATAGTATATATATTATAATATAGTAAACCGACAAAAACGATCAATGTTTTATAGCAATGAGTCCGTATATACCAATGGTTGATATTGGCATTATATTGGCTTATAAGTTTTTAATGAATTACGTACCTATGAAAACTCTAAATAACACTTTAGGCGGCTTTGCAGGTGCAGCCGCGTTAAATATTGTTCATCAAACATTAAAACAATTTATTGATAATGCGCCCAGGGTTGACCTGGTAGGCGAACAAGCTCTGAACAAAGGATTAACAACCCTTGGTGCCAAACCACTTAAAGGCAACGCATTATTTGCGGGCACACTTGCAGCCGACGTAATAAGCAACGCGGCTTATTATAGTATGATAGGTTGGGGCCGCAGGAAAAATTTGCTGACCAAAGGCGCGGCTTTTGGATTAGCAGCGGGTGTGGGGGCACTGGCACTAACCAAACAACTGGGTTTAAATGATACCCCAATAACCAGGAATGCCGAAACTAAGCTGCTAACGGTGGGTTATTATTTGCTAGGAGGGATTGTTGCTGCGTTAACTATAAAGGCCCTTACAAAAAAGATGGAGCCGATAGATATATCGCCTAACGTTGATGAGGAGATAGAGATTATAGGGAATTCATAAATAAAAACGGCTGCCTTAAATACTGGCAGCCGCTCCTATAATATATTGACTCTTATAAACCCCTATCAAGAACAGGTTTAACCCTCCGGCGTATTCAAAAACACAAACTGGTTATCAAACATATCCAGCTTTATTTTACTGTCTTTATCTACCTTACCGGCAAGTATCTGCTTAGACAATTCGTTAAGTACCCGTTTTTGTATCACCCTTTTTAATGGCCTTGCACCAAATTGCGGGTCGTAACCCAACTGTGCCAGCCAATCCAAGGCTTCTTCTGAGGCTTCTATGCTAACGCCCATTTCTGCCAGCGTTTGCTGTACTTGCTTAAACTGTAGTTTAACTATATCACTTATCTCGTCGCGGTTAAGCGGCGTGAACATAATTATTTCGTCAATACGGTTCAAAAACTCGGGCCGTATGGTTTTGCGCAGTAGTTCAAACAGATCACTTTTTGTTTTGGCGATGATGGCATCGCGGTCGCCCTCTTCTAAAAACTGAAAGTTCTCTTGTATAATATTAGAACCTATGTTAGATGTCATGATAATAATGGTGTTCTTAAAATTCACCAACCGCCCTTTGTTATCAGTCAAACGGCCATCATCCAGCACCTGCAATAATATATTAAATACATCTGGGTGTGCTTTTTCTATCTCATCTAACAATATAACACTATAAGGTTTTCTGCGCACTGCTTCTGTTAGCTGTCCGCCTTCATCATAGCCTACATATCCCGGAGGCGCGCCTATCAGTCTTGACACCGCATGGCGTTCCTGGTACTCGCTCATATCAATCCGCACCATCGCGCCTTCATCGTTAAACAGGTACTCGGCCAAAGCTTTCGCCAGCTCAGTTTTACCTACGCCCGTGGTTCCCAGGAAAATAAAAGAACCAATAGGCTTCTTTTTATCCTGCAAACCGGCACGACTGCGACGTATGGCATCACTTATCGCCTCAATAGCTTCCTCTTGCCCTGCTACGCGTTTGTGCAGTTCATCTTCCAGGCTAAGCAGCTTCTCGCGCTCACTCTGTATCATTTTAGAAACCGGGATACCTGTCCACCGTGAAACCACACCGGCAATGTCATCCGCTGTAACTTCCTCTTTCAGCATACGGCTTTCTGACTGATTAGCCTGTAAAGCTTCCTTCAGCTTTTCCACCTCTTCCTGCGCTTCGCGGATCTTTCCATAACGTAGCTCAGCTACCTTGCCATAATCGCCTGCGCGTTCGGCCTGATCGGCCTCTAACTTGTAGTTCTCTATCTGTTCAACTTTTAGGTTGATGCCATCCACCACATCTTTTTCACCTTGCCATTTAGCTTTTAACGAATCGCGTTCGGCGGACAGATTAGCTATTTCCTCACTTAGTTCGGTAACTCTTTTTTCGTCTTTTTCGCGTTTTATAGCTTCGCGTTCAATTTCCAGCTGCATTATGCGGCGTTGCAATTCATCAACCACCTCGGGTACCGAGTCCATCTCGATGCGCAGTTTTGACGCGGCCTCATCCATCAGGTCAATCGCCTTATCGGGTAAAAACCTGTCAGATATATAACGCTGCGACATTTCAACGGCGGCTATAATGGCCTCGTCTTTAATGCGCACCTTATGGTGCGACTCGTAGCGTTCTTTTAGTCCTCTTAATATAGAAATGGCGTCGGCAGTATCCGGCTCGTCCACCAACACCATCTGGAACCGGCGTTCAAGGGCTTTATCCTTCTCAACATATTTTTGATACTCATTGAGCGTTGTTGCGCCAATGGCCCTTAGTTCGCCGCGTGCAAGGGCAGGTTTTAATATATTGGCCGCGTCCATAGCGCCCTCGCCCCCACCTGCACCTACCAGTGTGTGTATCTCATCAATAAATAATACTATTTCGCCATCGGCCTGGGTAACTTCTTTTATTACTGCTTTTAAGCGTTCTTCAAATTCACCTTTGTATTTGGCGCCCGCTATAAGGGCACCCATATCTAACGAGTAAACGGTTTTGCTTTTTAAACTTTCAGGCACATCGCCTTTAATAATTCTAAAAGCAATACCCTCGGCAATAGCTGTTTTACCCACACCAGGCTCACCTACCAAAATAGGATTGTTCTTGGTACGGCGCGAAAGGATCTGAATAGTACGACGGATCTCCTCGTCCCTGCCAATAACAGGGTCTAACTTGCCACTCTCTGCGTATTCGTTCAGATTTCGCGCATATTTATTTAGCGCGTTAAAAGTTGCTTCGGCATTCTGATCGGTAACCTTGCTATCTCCGCGTAAACTAACAATGGCCTTTCTCAGGTCCTTTTCGTTTACACCGGCATCTTTAAGCGCTGTGCTTACCTTATCGCTTACCGATAAAATACCCAATAATATATGCTCAACAGATACAAACTCATCCTTAAATTCTTTAAGGTAAGATTGCGCCTTTTGCAAGGCGGAGTTAGCGCCCGATGACAAATAAACATCACTTCCGCTTACTTTCGGGAACGACTCTATCTGCTCGTCAAGCGTTGTGTTTAAGCGGTTAAGATTTACATTTAATTTTTTTAGTAAATATGATATAACATTTTCATCAACAAGTAATAAGCCTTTTAACAGATGAGCTGTTTCAATGGCCTGTTGCTGGTTGCCAACAGTAATTTCGGATGCCTTTTGTACGGCTTCCTGTGCTTTTATGGTGAAATTATTAAAGTTCATAGCAGAGTAATTTGATACTATTAGCTCAAAATGTTTGCCATACAATAAGTTAAGCAAAAATGGCATCCGTTTTTAAAACTGTGCGCCGTTTTGTCGCCACATTAGGATGAATATTACTTAAAACCTAAACTTTACGTTAATAACACAAAAAACGTGCGCCATTTTTTCAGGTGAGGAAAATTTTTTTATATTTTTGAGAACCTAAAATTTAACTACCAAACTTGGATACCCTTTTTTTTAAAAGCTTATCAGGCAAATACAGGGCCGCGTTCCGTAATTACTATACGTTGCAAAACCTGCAATCTATTCGTGGGAGCAGCCTGATCTTCTTTTTTTTAAATGCGGTAGTGCGTCTGCTTACTATGGTGCTGCCGGTAAACCTTACCAAAGCGCAAAACTTTCCGGAATTTAATTTTACCAATTGGTTATACATATGCGTAACTCCGCTTTTTTATGTAGCCAGCAAACTACTCATCCGGCAGATAAAGAAAACAAAAAAGGCAAATGTGGCCATGATCATGTTTTCGTTTATCTTTTCATTTTACATCATCCTGGCGGGTATGTATTCTGCCTTTATCGCCACCTCCGATCCGCGTAACGCCCTCACGCTTTACCTTATAGCGCTTTGCGTTGTAAGCATGATGTGCGTTTTTGAATTTGATGAGGTGATAGCTATGATAATACTTACTGAAATTGCTTTTACAGCGCTGTTAATATTGGCACATACTGATGAAACAAGTATGTTATACGACCAGTTGATATCTATTATATTACTATCGGGGTTTTATTTGATATCGCGTTATTTTTATTCCTATAAGGCCAGTTATTACCAGCAAATACTGGAGATCCGCGACAAGAATATTGAAATTGAAAAAGCCGCAGCTTTTAAAAACCAGGTACTGGGCATGGTGGCGCATGATCTGCGCAACCCCATAGCAGCAGTAGAGTCGCTGGCGATGGTAATGGAACTGGACGACGACCTGAACGAAGACACACAGGATAGCGTTAGCATGATAAAGGCCTCCTGCGTAAAGGCGCGCAGCATTATATCAGACCTGCTGGAGGCCGCCCAAAACGAAACCATTAGCTCTATTGACCTGCAAAAAACTGAAATGAGCCAGTGGCTGAAGGGCATTATTGATATGTGGAAGATACAGAAAGATCTTAAAAACAATATTGTTCTCTTGAGCAACGCCAAACTTGTATATGCCGATATCAATAATGAGAAATTTCAACGCGTTTTGGATAATTTGATCAGCAATGCTTTGAAATTTTCAAAAGAGAAAGATAATATTGAGCTGCATTTACAACAGGAAGCTGAAACTGTTACTATAAAAGTGCGCGATCATGGCCTGGGCATCCCAACGGAGCTGTTGCCACATATTTTCGATCGTTTCTCTAAAGCGGGCCGCCCTGGCTTAAAAGGCGAACAATCAACCGGACTTGGCCTTAGCATTGTTAAACAGATTGTAGAGAGCCATAAAGGCACCATTAAAGTTGAAAGTGAAGAAGGCAGGGGTACTACCTTCGTTATTGAGCTGCCACCCGCAGGCTGAGTTGTATAAAGAAACATCTAAAAGGTAAAAAGCGTACAAATAGTTAAAAACCTACAATTTTTTCGACACCCCCTTTTTTAATTTTGGATCTTTAACCAATCTTCTACAATATGCTAAAACACATTACCCCCAAATTTTTATTTTACACAGCTGCTTTTCTTGTCTTAATTATGTTTAAGCCCGCCAAAGTAGCGGCTCAGCAAGCACCTGCTTACCCAAAAGTAACCGGATTTTTTGCCGTTGTTCATCCTATTGGCGCTTTTTCAAGCGGCAGTTTCCACAGCGGTCTTTCCGGGGTAAGTAACATAGGTTTTCCATTTGGTGTTAACATTTTAAAAAGCGAACGCTTCGGTGTCAGCTTTGAGTTTGTACCCTATATACGTACCGAAAACCATGTATCCAAAGTAAATTCGGTCCTTTTTCACCCCGGCGCGGTGTTTAGATTTAAACATGGCTTTAATTTAATTGGCCGCCTTGCTTTTGAAACCAACGGGCGCTTTGGCTTTACGCCGGTGGTTAACCAGGTAATAATAAAAGGAAAGGATGCGAGCATGTATGTTTCGGTTCCTTTTCCGGTACGTTTCGGCAATGGGCTACCTACGTCGGCTGGTGCGGGTTTACAGGTGGGAGTTAATTTTTAAGCTTATTGAGTAGCTTTTTTTACTTTTATTTTCCTTTGTACAGCACCCACCAGTCCATCCATATCGGCACCCTGTACGTTCACCGTATAAGTGGCTGTTTTGTCGGCTGTATAAAAACTAACTGATGCCCGGCCTTCATTATCCGTAATTATATTAGGTGCCCAAAATAGGGTTGGCCGGGTATCAACGCCGGGCTCGCTTTTCTTAACGGTGTATCGCGGAGCATAAAATTCCCTCGTTGATGCAAAAACCGGTGGGCGATACAAATAATTTCCCGGCTCTTTTTTGAACAGCAGACCATAGCCCGAATAAGTAGTGATCTCAATAAAAGTAGGGGGAATAAGAGCGCCCGGCGTATATTCATGGCTATACACATTCTGGTTATGCGCAGTGGTCATCGTCTCAACGCCTTTCACGTCTTCGGCATTTATATAGCTCATCCAATTGTTCATGTATCTTATAAAGTTAACTCCACGAGGTACGTGCTTACTGGCTGTTACACCGTCTACTATAAAAATTGTAGGAACACCGTTGAT
>CBFGNU010000119.1:0-11216 GCA_965650195.1 uncultured Mucilaginibacter sp.
TTTTGTGAACGTTACGCTGCTGCAGCCGCATTCGCAAACAGTGAATGATTTGCCGATACGCATGTATGGCGCTATTCCGCTGCTGGTTGAAAATCCGGAGACGATATTGAAGCCGGTTATTGCCATGCCTGATAAGGTCCGCCCTGAAACGCGGTCTGCCGTTACGGTATCAGAAGCTTCTGGTAAGGAAATGACCTACACGCTGGCTATTGTTGACGAGGGGCTGTTGGATATTACCAATTACAAAACACCCGATCCGCATGCATCCTTCTACGCACGCGAGGCTTTGGGCGTTAAAAGCTGGGATCTGTTTGATTATATAATAGGTGCTTATGGCGGCGAGCTGGAACGAATCCTCAGTATTGGTGGCGATGCAGGCGGACGGAATCTCAATAAAAACATCACTGTAAACCGCTTTAAGCCCGTAGTTAAATTTATGGGACCTTTCCATTTGGGTAAAGGTGAAAAAAGAACCACAGCGTTCACCTTACCGCAATACATAGGCTCGGTTAAGGTAATGGTTATTGCCGGGCACGAGGGAAGCTATGGTTTTGCGGATAAGGAAGTGGCCGTTAAAAAGCCTTTAATGGTGCTGGCTACATTGCCGCGTGTATTGGGTCCAACAGAAAAAATATTGTTACCGGTTACTGTTTTCGCTACAGAGAGTAATATCAAGACTGTGAGTATTGATATCCAATCCAACGCGTTCAGTAATCTGGCGGGCAATAATCATCAAACCATAACCTTTACCAAACCCGGCGACCAGATGGCGACCTTTGCCCTGGATGTTAAAAATTTCATCGGCATAGGCAAAGTGAAGGTCATTGCAAGGAGCGGAAAGGAAACCGCAGCTTATGATGTGGAGCTATCTGTTAGAAACCCTAACCCAGGCATAACCCGTGTATTAGAAGAGGAACTTTCGCCCGGCGAAACATGGAGCTCGCCTTATGCTGCAGTGGGAATGAACGGCACCAACAAAACCACACTCGAAGCATCAAATATTCCACCGCTTAATTTAGCCAAAAGGTTAACCTACCTGATAGATTATCCGCATGGCTGTGTGGAGCAAACTACTTCATCGGTGTTCCCGCAATTGTATCTGGCACAGCTTACCGATCTTTCATCGTCACTAAAAGCATTTAGCGACAGGAACATTAAAGCTGGTATTCGTAAGCTTGGCGGCTTCCAACTGCCGGCAGGTGGCCTAAGCTACTGGCCCGATGGCGGCGAAGCCGACGAATGGGGAACCAATTACGCGGGCCATTTTATGTTAGCGGCACAAGCCGCGGGTTACGCGCTGCCGGTTGGCTTTATAGAACACTGGAAAACCTATCAGCGACAAAAAGCCCTTACCTGGGCACCCGATAGCCGGAGTTTTTACGGTGCTGATCTGACACAAGCTTATCGTTTGTATTTGCTTGCAATGGCACGCTCGCCTGAATTGGGTGCCATGAACAGGTTGAAAGAATTCCCGTACTTAAGTGTTGAAGCCAAATGGCGGTTGGCGGCGGCTTATAAGCTTGCGGGTCAGCCCGAAGTTGGTTTGCGTATGGTGGCAGGTCTGCCGCTCATTATAAAACCTTATATGGCTATGTGGGGCACTTATGGCTCTGATCTGCGCGACGAGGCGATGATATTGGAAACATTGACGCTGTTAGGCAAAAAGAAAGAAGCCGCAAGTCAGTTACGTACCGTTGCCGCACACCTGTCGCGGGATAGCTGGTATAGTACGCAGACAACCGCTTACAGTTTGATGGCGATAGCGCAGTATTGCGGTAAAAACGCATCGGGGAGTAAACTGGCGTTCAATTACCAGGCAGCAACATCGCGCGGCAGCGTAAACTCTAACTCTTATATATGGCAACTGCCGGTTACCAATCATGCCGGAAATGTCAGCATAAAAAATAACGGAGGTGCCAAGCTCTACGCAAGGCTGATACAATACGGGCAGCCGGTAACAGGCGAGGCCGTTACGCCGATAAACAACCCTGATGTGCTGACCATGCGCATAAATTACTTTAATTTAAAAGGGCAGGCAGTTGATGTTTCTACCTTAAAGCAGGGAACCGATTTTGTAGCGCAGGTGATCGTTAAAAACCCGGGCAGGAGAGGGCGCTATGATAACATGGCGCTAACGCAGATCTTCCCTTCCGGATGGGAAATATTGAACACACGGCTGATGGAAAATGATGATGTGTATAAATCTTCCCCGTCTGATTACCGCGATATCCGCGACGACAGGGTGAATACCTACTTCAGCTTAGATGAAGGTAAGGAAGCTACCTTTTATGTAATGCTGAATGCATCGTACGCTGGCAGGTATTATTTGCCTGCTACCTATTGCGCGGCTATGTACAACAATAATATTAACGCCCTGGCCAAAGGGCAATGGGTTGAGGTGGTGAAGTAGAACTTATATAACTTGTCATCTCGAACGACAGTGAGAGATCTATTCACAAGCCGATCCCGTGGCTCAAACAGTGTATGGATTTCTCGCTATCGCTCGAAATGACAGCTCGATTTTGAACTGTGAACGTCATTTTTAAAAAACCAAAACGTGTTGCGTTTATTGTAGTCGGGCTTATTCTGCTTTTGCTATTCTGGTTCTGCATACCTAAAAAACTATTCAATACGCCCACCTCATTTGTCATTGATGATAACAATGGGCAACTACTTGGTGCTGCTATAGCATCTGACGGGCAGTGGCGATTTCCTTACAATGAACAAGTGCCCGATAAATTCAAGGCCTGTATTATGGCTTTTGAGGATAAGCGTTTTGAACACCATTGGGGCTTTGATCCGCTGGCCTTTGGCAGAGCCATAAAGCAGAACATAACTGCGCGGCATGTGGTCAGCGGTGGTAGTACGCTAACCATGCAGGTTATCCGCCTGTCTACCCGGCAAAACCGAACCTTTTGGCAAAAGTCGTTAGAGATATTTAAGGCTATGCGGTTAGAGCTAACCCACTCCAAAGCCGAAATCCTTGCGCTTTACAGCAGCAACGCGCCATTCGGTAGTAACGTTGTTGGTTTGGATGCCGCATCATGGCGATATTTCGGGCGCGGGCCGGAGAAATTATCCTGGGGCGAAATGGCCGCGCTGGCGGTGCTTCCTAACTCACCATCGCTGGTGCATCCCGGAAAGAACCGCCTCATCCTGTTAAGAAAAAGAAATAAGCTGATAGATAAACTCGCGCAGCAAAAAACAATCGATGCTACCACGGCTATGCTGGCCAAACTTGAACCCGTGCCCGAAAAGCCTGTACCGCTACCTCGACTAGCTCCGCATTTGCTACAACGCTTTCGTGGCGACAATATAGCGGTAGGACAAAACGGTGGCAGGGTTAAAACCTCCATCAACGGCGTGCTGCAACAAAACGTTACCGACATTGTGGAACGCCACCATCAACTACTAAAGGGCAACAATATCCGCAATGCGGCAGCTATAGTATTGGATGTTGAGACGGGCCAAACGCTGGCTTATGTGGGCAACATAAACCATCCCGAAAACGCAGATATGGAAAGCGATGTGGATGTAATTGCCGCACCGCGCAGTCCGGGCAGTACCTTGAAACCGATACTTTACGCCGCTATGCTGCACGACGGTTTGATATTGCCGAATAGCTTGATACCTGATATTCCGACGCAGATAGCGGGTTATCACCCGCAAAATTTTGACCTGGGTTATGATGGTGCCGTTCCGGCATCAAAGGCTTTGTCGCGGTCGCTGAATATACCTGCAGTTAAAATGCTGGTGCAGTACAAATACGAGAGGTTGCACAGCCTGCTGCGCAAAGTAGGCATGACCACCCTTAACCAGCCAGCTGATCATTATGGTTTGTCGCTGATATTAGGCGGATCAGAAAATAACCTTTGGGAGCTTTCAGGAGCTTATGCCGATATGGCCAGGGTGTTAAATCATTATAATAAAAATAAAGGGCAGTATGATGCCAATGATTATCACTCGCCGGTTTATACCGCTGCGCAGCAGCCGGATAAACAACTTGAAAAAGGTGGTTTACTGAATGCGGCTTCCATATATTACACCTTTCAGGCTATGGAAGAAGTTATGCGCCCCGGCGATGAAATGCTGTGGCAGCAGTTTAGCTCTACCCAACGTATAGCCTGGAAAACCGGCACCAGCTTTGGCTTTCGCGATGGCTGGGCCATAGGTGTAACGCCGCGCTATGTGGTTGGCGTTTGGGTGGGCAACACCAATGGCGAGGGCAGGCCGGGATTGATCGGCGTAAATACTGCAGCGCCTATCTTATTCGAAATTTTCAGGCAACTGCCTGTGTCGCGTCAATGGTTTAATATGCCTGCAGGAGAAATGACCCGCATAGCCATTTGCCGAGAAAGCGGTTATAGGGCAGGCGAATACTGCCAACCTGTTGATACGTTGTTGGTCCCCAAAAGCGGATTAAAGGCAGGAGTATGTACCTTTCATCAATTGGTGCATCTGGACGCCACTCGTAAATGGCAGGTTAACTCGGGGTGCGAAGCGCCCGGTAATATGGTGCATGTGCCCTGGTTTGTGCTGCCGCCATCTATGGAGTATTATTATAAAAGCCGGAGTTATAACTACCGTGCCCTGCCGCCGTTTAGGCAAGATTGCGGTACCACTGCACAACGCACAATGGAGATGATATACCCCAAAGATGGCGCTAAGGTTTACGTGCCGCTGGAGGCCGATGGCGGACGCGGGCGGGTGATCTGTAATGCCGCGCACAGGCAGCCCGGCATTAAACTGTTTTGGAACCTTGACGACCAGTACGTTGGCCAAACTACAGGTTACCACCAAATGGCGCTTAACCCTGCGCCGGGTAAACATATTTTAACCTTGGTTGATGCCGATGGCAACCGCCTGCAAACACGCTTTGAGGTGCTGGAGAAAGGGAAATAGGCGCTTTTTTTATAAAAATAAACTATATTAGAGTATGAAACTTATCACACTTTTCACAATTTTACTTTTAAATGTAGCCCAAATCTACGGTCAAACTAAGACTAATACCCTTCAATCAGCAGTTGGCAGCACCTATTCAAAGATTGAAGAACTCAAAGCATTTAAAGGTTACAAAGAAATGTCAGCGGCATTATTAACCCCGATCGAATCAAATTATGCTATTGTACTGGTTGAAAATAGAGCAAACAAAGTGTTAGTTTTAGACACTTGCTTAAAAGATGGAGAAAAGATTAAATATAAAATCTTAGATGTGGTTGTCTTAGGAAGAATACCGGCCAACCTATGTGTTATAACGGTTGATTGCAGGGTTAATCGGGAATTTGACAGCAATATAATCGCTATCGTCAACCCAAAAAAGGACGACGAAGAATTTTTTAAGAAAGTTGTTAAGGCATTTAGGATTAATAGGGCCACTCGAAAAATACAGTCCGTAGGTATAAAAGGAATAGATTGTATAAATGACGGCTACGGCCTATAACACTCATTGGTTTTTTCTCGTGTTATTTGCCTTTTGTGAAGGGTAAACATTTTCAGTACGGGTAATAATAAAGAGGTGAGCCAGTGGTTCTAACTGTTGCTATTGTGTTGCAAAAAGATGGAGATCAGTATTTGTTATTTTGCTGATAATGAGTAGGTTAATTGTTTTCCGATGAAATTTAACAACTTGAGTGAAATAGTTAATAAATTGATATACAGATAATTGTAATTTTATTTTAGGGGAACACATATTTTTTGCAACACCTGCATATTTCAACAAAAAAGCCTCCTGACTTATCATCAGAAAGCTTCATTTGTTGTGATCCCATCAGGATTGCTGGATATAGAGATAATAACCTTATTATCAATAACTTATGTCAACGGTGTTCGGATAGTATACCGAAAAGTATACCGAATATTTTGTATCAATTTGTTGTTGTTTAAGAACGTTAATACTCAAATATACCGAATTATTCGTGTATAAACAATATCATTTGATTAAGTAAATCGGTAAATTCATTTTATAGGATTATAGTTTTTAGGCAGTCAAAGTGACTTAAGGATATAATAATTTGACTGCTTATATTAAAATGGATTTTCATCATAATTTTGATGAATGCGGCCGGACTCACCTGAAAGCCTTTGAGTTGGACCTGAAAATATGTACAGCACTATATGGACTATGCAAACTCGCTCAAATTAGTCAAACTTACTAGTGAAGGTAATGACCGGTACCGAAAAGCAAGAATGAAGACAAGACACAGCATTATCGCTTATGTACCGATGCTGTATTAAAATATATCAAAGGCAGTTGTTATTTCACGTCCCGAAAACGCTGGATTAATTCTGATACCAGTTCAAAAAGCTCTTCTTCGTCTGGAGCTTCGCCAAATATCATGTTATCAAGCATAACCCGATAATCAGATTTAAATGCTTCCAACAAGTTAGCTGGTGGATAAAAATCAATATAATCAGGATACAGCAAATCGTAGTTTACACCCCTCAATTTATTATAATAACGACGGTGCTTAATGATGGTTTCATACAGCCCCTTGTCAGCTAATGCCTCCTGTCCCACACCAATTCGCATCATAACAACCAAATCGTGAAAATGCCGGGACATGCGTTCGGTTTTGATAACCTCCGCTCCTCCGCGGTTAAACATTTCATGGAGCAAAAAAGCCTTTTCTATAAATGTTTTTTTTGGTTCAACAGCCTGTACAGAGAAAGGTTCTTCTGCGTAAGCCGCATTTGGAAAATATTCGTCCAGTAACGAACTCACCGGCATTGTTTTGTAAGGTTCTAATTTGGAGCGCACACCCGCTTCTATTTTTACTTCGTCAGGCAGATAAGGATTCGGGGCATATAAAGACCGGTAAGCTATGTATAGCTCTTGTGGATCTTTATCGCGCATATCAGGGGATATTTCGCCAGCCCGGGTCGTTACGGCACCTTCAGGGAGACCTATGGCCCTGAACTGTTCGTGTAAAGCGTCCATTAAAGTATTAGACGTGAATGCACAGCCATTCCGTTTTAAACGATTCAAATAACCTGAACCAGGTTTATCTTGGTACTCCATATTGAACAAGGCAGGTGATAACGAAATGTCAATGTCTTCTGAAAATCGGTTAATCAGCTTCCAGCATTTACTCAGGGACGTTCCACCTTTAAACACAAGCTCATTCGCAAATGGGGTTTGGAACAATGCCTTTAATGTCAGCGTAACCCACCAATCTTTCTCTAACGCCTTGGCGATGATGCCACTGTTGTTTTCCGCCTGCGCCAAACTGGTGCGACGTTGCTCATCGGTTAAATTAAGCCATCCGATCATCATTTATTAATTTAAGTAAAAAGTCATGAACTGATGCAGATGCAAGCTTCATATCCTGTTTTAATGTTGCCGGGTTTTCCTTCCGGATTAATTCTGCTATTCTTTTTTTTAGTGGCTCATCCAGTTGCTTTACACCTAATTCTTCAAGCCCAAGAATAATTAAACTGCTTAATTCCCCTTTCAACGCCATTTTTTTAGGAGTCGTCGCTTTGAAGCGGATAACATTACGTCCGATAGTGATGGTTCTGCTGCTGCCATCTGTCAAATAAACCAGTTTTGTCGGAACCTGAGTAGTAAGGCCTAGTTTGTGTATGGCCTGCGCACCAGCAGGTTTGATCTTTATCTTTTCCTTTTCAGCTAAAGCATGAGCGATTTCTTCTGTTGATGGAAGTACTTCTCCGAATAAGGGATCTTTCTTAGGTAGAATGTATAATCCATGGCCAAGCCTCCTGATTATTCCATCGGCAGCAAGCCTTGACAATGTTTTTCTTATAGCTTCATCGCTTCCTTTTCCACGAAAATCGGTAGGCACAATCAGATCACCACGTTTATAACGTTTAATATAATCTTCGATTGCGGTATGTGTTGTCATGCTAAACTTTCGTTAGACGAATAATAAAAAAATATTTCGTCACAATTTTTTAAATAATTGTGACAATATTTTACTTGGATTTGTCACGTATTTTAAAAAATATGTGACAAATGTAAAATATAATTTATTATTTAAGTAGCTATACATCATATAAATAATTAATTATTTATATGATATCGATTTTTAAATGTTATGGGTAAATAAATTAATGCCAATCCTAAATGTGATTGGGTTGATTATTGATTGGAAATTCATTTATTTTCAAGTTAAAAAAACAATTTATTACCGGCATTGTTAAAATGTATACATTTTAACAATGCCGGTACATTTTGGTGATCAAATCTTCTTTTGTAAAAATCTACGGACGCTAAAAAAATATATTATTATTAAGTCAAACAAGGTTGCCCTTTTACGGTTAGATATATATATCTAACCGTAAAAGGGCAACCTAAACACCTCAATAATTAATCAATGGCGAATACGTCGCGGATATCCCAGGCAGCCGATACTATCAAAAGAAGTTTGGTTAGGACCTTACCGCATGTCTATACAGTCGAGAGCTTAGAGGCGATATTTCAAAAAAATAAGAAAAAATGGAATTTGCCGCAGGCTATGAACGTTCCAAAATTCATCGATGCTTTATTAGCAGAGGTTATTATCGATGAGTGCTACCTGGATTTTGGCAATGAATATTATCAAGGTTATTATTTGTGCAGTAGTTCAGCCTACTATATCATCTCCCAGCTTGTCCCTAAAACCTATTTGTCGCATTTATCAGCACTACATGTCTGGGGTCTAACCGATAAGGATGTCCGCATATATATAAATAGGGAACAAGCTCAGGCTTTATCAAAAGCGCCGAAGGGAAAGCTTGAACAGACAGCAATAGCAAAAGTCTTTAGCCAACCCCAGCGTCAACCGGAAAATACTGCAGATTTCAACGGTATAGATGTCGTTCATCTAAAAGGCAAATACACCGGCCAGCTCGGTGTACGGTCATTTAGAATACAGAATAATGAAGAAGTATTAATAACTGACCTAGAGCGCACGCTTATTGATTGTATCGTTCGTCCAGCCTATGCACTACCACCGCAGCAAATGATAGGGGTGTTCAAAAAAGCTAAGAAACGTGTTTCCGTCGCTACGATGTCAGATTACCTGGATGAACTGGACTATTTGTATCCTTATCATCAATGTATTGGATTTTATATGGAAAGAGCCGGGAACTATTCCATTGGTGAAATCAAGCTATTTTCGTCACGAGCGAAAAGCTATGATTTCTATTTAGACTATGAGCTTATTTCTCCCGCTTATGATTCGCGATGGAAACTGTATTATCCTGCTTCCCTAAAAATTTAAACGCAATTTTTGTAAATTTTTATATTAACGCGTTTTGCGTAAAGAGCTGGCTAATTCAAATGCACTTGCTGCAATCACCACACTACCAGCACTGATGATAAGGGATAATTCATATATAGGACAAGTTATTATCAAAACAAGCTGAGTTGCACCATTTTGATTTGTGCCTTTTCGATGTCCCGTAATGTCGCCAGAATAATCGGCTGTTTATCGTTCAGGGTATCAGTACTGCCGATCTTAGCAACCATTTTTGATTTTAAATCATTCAGGGCTACAGTTAGTGCATCCATCCTGTTTTTAAATTTTTTGCCATATACCGAAAGGCTGTAACCTCCACCGGCAACACCGTAGCTGTAAGATATGGCATAAGTCCAGATGTCGTTAAGACCCTTGCCTAATTTAATACTGCTGTAATTGCCGTAGCGGCTGGTGTCACCAAAGGCCAGTTCTTCGGCATCTAAAAACAATGGCCTGCTAAACCAACCGTATTTGTCAAAACTTATTTGCGTAAACCCGAACTCAAGCCCTTTACGATAGGCGTAAACATTCATGGTAATTGTGCGAAATGTATCACCGAAAGTACGGAACCAATCGAGTTGCGTTTGATTCCCGGCATCAATAGCCGTGATCATTTCCTGAAAGATAACTCTTTCATAGACCATCATGTGGTTGTCTTTCATGTGGGCGGTGATTTGATTTTTTGATTGAAGATTTAATACCAGGCTTTCCATAACAGTACATTTGAGTTTTTTAATGCAAGGTTTTAAAAGCACAGTGAGCAGTTGTCAAGGGCCCGGCACGGTGCAGGGTTTATATACCCTTGACAGCAGCGAAGGGGGCTTTACCTTTGCGTTTAAAAAAATCAGATGGTTGGAAAGGCTGTTCAATCGGCAAATTAGCCTTCCGTTTATAAGGAGTAATAGTATATAAAGTTTATTTCCCTTTTTTTTTAATCATAAAGATATTAATCGTAATATTGCAATATAAAATAATGGGACTTACCAAGACGGAAATATTTACCGAAGAGCAGAACAGGCTTGCAACGCTTTTAAAAGCTATAGCCCATCCTGCGCGTATCGCCATTTTACAGGAGATCATTAAATCGAATGCCTGTATCTGTGGCGATCTGGTAGATGAATTAGGGTTGGCACAGGCGACAATCTCCCAACATTTAAAGGAACTGAAAAACGCAGGATTGATCCAAGGCACAATTGAAGGGGTAAGCATTTGCTATTGCATCAACCCGACTGTTTGGAATACCTTTAAAGGTCAACTGGACGGTTTCTTTTCTACTTATAAGGAGCCTACCTGCTGCTAAAAAAAATTTGAATTAATACATCGCAATATTGCAATAATATAATGGAGTACGATCATGAACACGACAGAGACAATGAACTGGCAAAACTTTAAAGAAACGCTTTTGCAACATCCCGATCTTGACCTGCAATTCCAGTATGCTGAGGGCAAACTGGTAGATGCAGCCTACCATATAACCGAAATCAAACAGGCACCTATTACCTCCGTTGATTGCGGTGGTGTGATGAATGCCTGGACAGAGATTATCGTACAATTATGGGTGCCGGAAAACGATCAACAAGACCGCTCCATGAAAGTGAGCAAGGCGCTGTCTATCGTTAACATCGTCGAAAAAATGCTGCCGCTGAATCCAAACGGTATTGTAAAGATCGAGTTTGGCAATTCACAGTTTGATACCCGCCAAATGTTCCCCAGCGAAATCACGGTACAGGGTGAAGGGTTATTGGTTGATCTGCGCCCTGATGCGGTACAGTGCAAAGCGATTAGCCGTGGCGGCAGTTGCGGTACGAATGATAAAGGCGAAGAGTGTTGTGCACCTGCGGCAGCGGAAAAGCCCAAAGTACAATTAGTAAATCTGGCTGCACCTGTTGAGGCATGTTGTACGCCAGGTGGAGGCTGCTGCTAAACAATGCTTATGATTATTGACCAAGCTCAACCTTATAGAGAGAAAGTGATCGA
>CBFGNU010000120.1:0-11144 GCA_965650195.1 uncultured Mucilaginibacter sp.
TAAGTCAACCGCGCCTAACCGCTCGGTACATGATTGCATCTTTTAAAAGAACTTTCGTCGTTCTCTGTCGCAGAGAACTATTTTGTAAAACCCTTACGGATTCTATTTTTTCAATGTTTTGCTTCGTTGTAGAAGCGGCTGCAAAGATGCGAATAATTTAGTATTCATGTCAAGTGTTATTTTCACTTTTTTTAAATTATTTTTTCTTCGCAACTTTTCAAAAAACAACCGACTTTTTTACCGGCCGGGTTGCAAATGTAAGCAGAAAATCTCACGTGCCGAAAACATTTTTTATAATTTTTTACATCGACACATAAACTACTGTAAACTAAGCCGTAGCACGAACTCCGTTTTAATTAAAACCTACCCTACAACGCTTTTTGTATATTTGAACACTGATGGAGACGAACCAATTCCCCCCAAATTTTCTTGAATTAATAAGCGCCGAGCCCGGTTTTGACCGCGAAAGTTTTGTTGATGTCCACCAAAAAATGCCCGCGCCAACTACAATTCGCCTAAACCCATTTAAAAAAACAAATATAAAAGCGGGCAACGCGGTGCCCTGGTGCGCGGATGGCTCCTATCTTGACACCCGCCCATACTTTACATTCGACCCACTTTTTCACGCCGGGGCCTATTATGTGCAGGAAGCATCGTCTATGTTTATTGGCCACATCCTTCATCATATAAAACAAACGGAGCCTGTAAAGATTCTTGACCTATGTGCCGCGCCGGGTGGTAAAAGCACTTTGCTAAATTCGGCAATGGATGCGGACGATCTATTAGTGGCAAACGAGATCATCAAAACGCGCGTGCCTGTATTGGCTGATAATTTAACGCGATGGGGAACATCAAACACTATAGTTACAAATAATGACCCTAAAGACTTTGAGCGCTTGCCGGGCTTTTTTGATATAGTCTTAGTCGACGCGCCCTGTTCAGGATCTGGCATGTTCAGAAAAGATCCGGATGCGATGAGTGAATGGAGTGAGGGCAACGTTAACCTTTGCCACCAGCGACAGGAGCGCATACTGGCAAACGTTTACCCGGCATTAAAAGAGGATGGATACCTTATATATAGTACCTGCTCCTACTCGCACCAGGAAAACGAGGATATTTTGGATTGGCTGTGTAATACCTTTAATATGGAAAGCATCCGCATACCTATTAATAAGGAATGGGGTATTGTTGAAACACAATCGCCGCAAAAACAAGCATGGGGATACCGGTTTTATCCGGGCAAGGTAAAGGGCGAGGGTTTGTTTGCGGCCTGTCTGCGTAAAAAAGAAGAAACGGATGATCTGGGATCATTTAAAAATAATAATAACCAAAAGGTTGATAAACACGAGCTGGAACTGGTGCGCGGTTATATAAACGATCCTGAAAAGTTTTACTTTTTTAAGGTGAACGATGATTGGTTGGCTATTAATAATGTACATAAGGAAGCCATGAATTTATTAGCTCACCGTTTGTACCTGAAAAAATCTGGCGTGCGGATTGGTAAGGTTGCGGGGCGAGATTTGGTACCCGACCATGAACTAGCATTAAGTACTATAGTTAATAAGGATGCGATTTTACAAACGCCCTTAGATTACGACCAGGCTATACAGTATTTAAGGCGTGATAATTTAACTATTGATACGAGCGATAAAGGCTGGAGCCTGATGACTTACGACGGGCAACCACTGGGTTGGGCCAAGTTATTGCCTAACCGGCTTAATAATTATTATCCTAAAGAATTAAGAATAGTAAGTCAGGCTCCACAATCTAAAAGCTGATATTGATTTTGCTAACTCATTTTAGCCGCACCCATTACTATATTTAATTAATATTGTATTAACTATTTTGCCACTATGATCCCATCCTTCTTAAAAAAATACATGCTGCCGCTTTGCTTGTGTTGTTTGGCTGTTATGCAAACCTATGCCCAAACCCCGAAGGTAAAAGTGCTGGTCTATACCAAAAATGGCACGGGCTACATACATGATAACAGGGCGGCTTCGGTTAAATGCATACAAGCTTTAGGGGCTGCTAATGGATTTAAAGTTGATACAAGTAATAACGCGGCGGTTTTTACTGAGCAAAATCTGAGGCAATATACGCTGCTGATATTCTCAAACACCAATAACGACGTGTTTGATACCAATACACAACGCCTTGCTTTCCGCAGATATATTGAGGGCGGTGGTGGGTTTGTGGGCCTGCACTCTGTTATGGGGACCGAAAGAAACTGGACCTGGTTTAAGCAATTAATAGGCGGCACCTTCTCCTGGCATGCCATTCATCAAAAATTTATGGTGAAGGTTATTGATCCATCGCACCCAACGGTAAAGGGATGGCCCTTAATAAGCGAACGACCTTTGGGCGATGAGTGCTATTTCACCAAAGAGTTTTATCCGGGTATAAAAGTTACCATGGCGCATGATATCACCACGCTTTTACCTGTCGATTCGATTAAGATCAAAAATAATAAGGGCTCTTTCGGCAACCTGTTCCCTGCCGAGTGGTATCAAAGTTTTGACGGTGGTAATGTTTGGATAACGACACTTGGGCACGACAAAGAGTATTACCAGCAAGCCGATTTCTCCAACCATATATTGGCCGGGATAAAATTTGTTTTGGCGCAAACCAAAGCATCGCAGCCTAAAAAAGCTTATGCTACCAGTTGGAATGAGGCATTGAGATAGTTCCCGCACCAAACTGAACGCCATTTACTAAATTGTTATCTTTGTCGCATCCAGGATAAAAACCCGGCAACGTTATGGTAAAAGAAATTGAAATAGTATGCTCGCCAGAGCAGCACGAAGATATATCAGCTTTAAAAAGCATCGCCGCAGCGACACTAAAGATTCACGCACAGCAGGTTACCGACCTCAAAATAATAAAACGCTCTATTGATGCCCGTGGCCGCAAGGTGGTTTACCGTATGCAGGCGCAGGTTTTTATAGGAGAATATAAAACGCCCCAAGCATTTACGGTTAACTACCCCGATGTTAAAGATGCCAAGCCTGTTATTATAGTCGGTGCCGGTCCGGCGGGATTATTTGCCGCTTTACAATGTATTGAGATAGGTTTGAAGCCTATTGTATTAGAACGCGGCAAAGATGTAAAACAACGCCGGCGCGACCTGGCCAATATTAACAAGCAGGGTTTGGTTAACCCGGAATCTAACTATTGTTTTGGCGAAGGTGGCGCGGGAACTTATTCTGATGGTAAGCTTTATACCCGATCCACCAAACGCGGCGACGTAAATGCAGTATTAAAAACCTTTGTAGCCCACGGCGCGGATGATGATATATTAATAGATGCCCGACCGCACATTGGCACCAATAAACTACCGCAGATTATAACTGCCATGCGCGAGAGTATCCAAAATGCAGGTGGCGAGGTGCGTTTTGACGCAAAGGTTATTGAATTGCATATTAGTTTCGGACAAATAAAAGGTGTGCAGCTGGCAACCGGTGAAAAACTGGAAGCCGATGCGGTTATACTGGCAACGGGCCACTCCGCGCGTGATGTGTTTGAAATGCTGCGCCGTCAGGATATATTAATGGAGGCTAAAGCCTTTGCTTTGGGTGTGCGCATAGAGCATCCGCAGGAAATAATTGACAGGGCACAATACCATTGCGATGTACGCAGTGAATACCTTCCCCCATCTTACTATAATTTGGTAGAGCAAGTGGACGACAGGGGCGTGTTCTCGTTCTGCATGTGCCCCGGTGGTATAATTGCGCCTTGCGCTACTGAACCCGGCGAAATTGTGGTAAATGGATGGAGCCCATCTAAACGTAATAATCCTTACGCCAATTCGGGTACGGTTGTACAGATCAATCTGGAGGATGTTATTGGCGATAATGCCGATCCGTTTAAGATGCTCAATTTTCAGCATGATGTGGAGATGGCGGCCTTCCGCGCCGGTGGCGGCAATTTAGTAGCTCCTGCACAGCGGATGGTTGATTTTGTGGAGGGTCGCCTATCACGCGATCTGCCTAAAAACTCTTACCTGCCCGGCACCAAAAGCGTGGACCTGTTAGAAGTGCTGCCTGCTAAAGTGTACGAGCGCTTACGCAAGGCGTTACCTGTGTTCGGCAAAAAGATGAAAGGCTATTATACCAACGAAGCTATACTGGTGGGTGTGGAATCGCGCACATCATCGCCCATAAAAATACCGCGCGATAAAGAAACCTTGCAACATCCGCAAGTTAAAGGCTTATTCCCATGTGGCGAAGGAGCCGGATATGCAGGAGGCATCATCTCGGCTGCAATTGATGGCATAAATTGTGCTGTAGCAGCCGGAAGAATATAAAACATATGAATACATCAACCCAACTTCAGTCCGAACTAAAAAATGTACTGTGGGGACAACCCTGGTATGGCAACGCTGTTTACGTTACGCTTTCGGCTATTACTTTTGAAAACGCCGCTAAACGCCCGCCGGGTGGCGTGCACACTATAGCAGAAATTGTTTTGCATATGATCAGCTGGACCGAAGAGGTAATAGACCGGATCAATGAAAAACCTGCCAGTCTGCCTTTAGGCGGCGATTGGCCCGATCCGGGTGACTTTGATGAGCTGAAATGGAATCTGTATCTCGACGATCTGAAACTGGTAAACACCAATTTATTAAGGGCCATTCAGGACTTCCCGGAAGAGAAATGGGACGAGCCTATTATAGACGAACGAGAGGATATCCCTGTTTTCACCTATGCAGAGCTGGTACGCGGTTTAATTCAGCATCATATTTATCACCAGGGGCAGATTGGATTGTTGGTCAGGGTGTTGGGGTAATATAAAAAAGTGGTCATTCTGAACTTGTTTCAGCACCTCACATGCTAAGCACGCGTTCATGTCTTGTGGGGTGCCGAAACAAGTTCGGCATGACTATGAGTTAATAAGCCAATTCTTCGCATGCAAACCCGGCTTCCTTAAGCCACAACTCGATCTGCCTCGGCGATAACTCATCAGACACTATCCGTAAAATATTATCGCAATCTTCCAGGTCAAAGTTCCAATCCTCAATTTCGACGCGCGAACTTAACAGAGGTTTAATGCTATCAACCTGATGTGGTGCCGAAACACTTGTTGTAAATACCAGTACGTTCATGTTCTTATTGATTATGGTTTGTAAAAAGCAGAAGGATTGATAAAACCAGTCCCTCTGCTGTTATAAAGATCCTGCTAACCCAAACAGGACATTTTTACCTTTTTATTCTTCAGTTTTTTTTGCATCGTCGTCTGCCCAGTCGTTCCATTTGTTGGCAAACGGATGATGACCGCAGCGTTCCTTCATTTTCTGTTTGAATTCTTCGCGCTCCTCGGGCGACATGTTGGCCAGTTTTTCTTTCATTTTCCAGCGCATCCAGGGTGCGCGACCACCGCCGCAGGGTCCACAACCTCTGCCACCGCCGCGGCCGAAGCCAAACAACAGTTTGCACAGCACAAATATGCCCATGGCCTGCCAAAAGGTTATAGCGCTAAATCCAAATATGCCGGGTACCAGGCAATTCCATAAGGTCATTACCGCAAAGCTTACCAGCGACAGGAAGGCTGCCACCGCCAGTGGTATAAATATGAACCTTCCTCTATAAAATACTTTTTTCATTTTCTTAAATTCTTTAATATCGTGTTATATCTAAATACAATTGTTGTAACCTGTTGCGCAGGTGCAGCACCGCGTACCGTTTGCGCGATACCAGCGTGTTTACATTCACTCCAGTCAGTTCGGCAATTTCCTGGAACGTCATATCGTCCATTTCCTGCCATATAAAAATCTGGCGCTGCTCTTCAGGCAATTCATCCAACGCTACAAAAAGCTGCTCCCAAAACAAGTTGCGCAGGTAAGCGGTCTCGGGCGTTACCTCGTCAGTCATTAAAATGGCCTGCAGGTCTGTGGTGTCATCGTCATCACTATCGGTAATAAACAGATCATCCAGTAAACTCTCCGACCGCTTTTTATGCTTATCCGTAATTTTATTCCTCGCCACTTTGTACAGCCAGGCGCCTGTCTGTTCAATAGGCTGAGCATTAACCACCGAGCTAAACTGAAACCAGACATCCTGCAGAATATCTTCAGCATCGGCATCGCTCTTCACCCGCTTACGGATAAAGCCCAGCAAACTTTTACCATAGTCCTTTATTGTTTGAAGGATATGGCTGTTTTTGTCTTCGGGCATTACGGTTGTGATCAATGTTTTATTGTTTTATAAAGATATAGACGACTGACCCTTTAAAACATTTCAAATTATTTAAAATTATTTTTGAGAGGGGGGGCATGTGAAAACGTAGAGAGGTGTCATGCTGAGCTTGTCGAAGCATGGCGGGTAGGCGTTTACGCGCGCCCTTCGACAAGCTCAGGGTGACAGCCTATACTTAAAGTATCCAAGCATTACCTTTGGCGCAGTATTTGAATACCTATATATATTATGGCAGATAAAAAAACATTGATATTAGGTGCCACGCCAGACCCATCGCGCTATGCCTACCTGGCAGCCAACCGCTTGAAAGGGCGGGGACATACCATAGTAAACGTGGGGAAACGCACCGGCGAAGTGGCAGGCGTGCCTATTGAAAAGCCTGAAACTATACACGACGATATAGATACCATAACCATGTATGTGGGCACCCGCAACCAGGAGCCTCTGTACGACTACATATTAAGCACCCACCCTAAACGGATAATATTTAACCCCGGAACAGAGAATAGCGAACTGCAAAAAATGGCCAATGAGCAGGGGATTGAAACGGTGTATGCTTGTACTTTGGTGATGTTGAGTATTGGGGAGTATTAAGCCCCCTAACCCCCTGAAGGGGGAACAATGGCGGATTATGGAGTGCACTATTTACGTGTTTTTTTATTTAAATTGACCACTCTAAACATTTCACACAATGAGAAATATTCTGTCGTTTGTATGCTTGTTATTAATAATAGGGTGTGATCAATCACAGACATCTAAAAAGTCCCATACAAAAACAGACGAAATATCTGCTCCCGGCTCTGTAGACGACAAGTCTTTGTCAAAATTAAAATCGACTAAAACCAATAGTGATCGCCTGCTCAACGCCGATATAAAAATGCAGAAATTAGCCGTATTTGTAAAGATGATCGGCAGCGATAAATTGCTGGAAATAAAAAACGAACACTGGCCCGAAAATACCGACAGTATTGAATACACTTATAATATATTATATAATGCCCATGGTAAAATAGTGATGATACTTCAAGGTCCGACCAGTCAAAGTGGCGATTGGGATATTACCTACAAGCATTATTTTGACGACAACGGAAAAACATTTGCATTTGAACGGGTTGCCGGATTTTTTAATAGCGAATGCACGCCTGAAGATGATGATGCCGCACACGAAACTATCACTAAGTATTATAATGCCGATCTTAAACTATTGAAGGAATATTACATACTTACCGATTCAAAAAAACATCCGCTGGTTAAAAGCAAGTGTACCTTTAATTACAATTATCCTTATGAGATACATGCAGATTTACAGAAATGCATAAAAGGGTATAAATTGGAGGATTTGAAGTTATAGTTGAAATATGGAAAGGTGGATTAAAATCTCAATCCATTTATCCAAGCTGATACCTTCTCCAACGCCACCGGATTAAAAGTCTCCTCTATCTCAGCATACTCATTCATACTACCGGTTTTAGCTGCCTGAAACAGGTGATTAAGTCCCGGTAGTGCTACCTCTTCATGATTTTTATTACCGGCTTTTTGTAACGCTGCTTTAATTGCCGCAAGGTTGGTCGTACTTTCCACCTGAATGTCCAAACTACCGTTTATTGACAGCACGGGGCATTTAACTTTAGTGAGGTAATCGGACGGCTTAAGCGATAATGCGTAACGATACCAGGTTGACAGGAACTGGCCTGTTATTCTTTTTACCATATCTTGTTTAGACTCTTTGGCAAACGTTTCCGGCGGATAGGCACTTAGCGCACGAAACAGTATCGTATCTACTTTAACCTTCAGTTCAGCATTGCTGAGCCCGGGATTATCAACTATGGTCTTAAATACATTTTGAAGCATAGCCATCGGTGCTTTTCTGGCATCCTCGGTCATCCCGGCTAAACGCAATTGATCTTTCTGTTGCTGTAACCCCACTTCAATCATAGGGATACCCGGAGCTGCTAACAAGCAGATAAACTTCACAGCATTATTTCTGGCGGCAACCATTGGGGCTATCATTCCACCTTCGCTGTGCCCTATTAAACCAATAGCTAGTTTGTTAAGGTCGGGCCTTGCCTGTATGTATTTAACAGCGGCTTCTGCATCATCAGCAAAGTCAGCTGTTGTGGCAGCAGCAAAGTTACCTGTTGATTTACCAATTCCCCTGTCGTCATAACGTAGTACTGCTATGCCGTTTCGGGTAAGCCAATCGCTCAAAACTAAAAACGGGCGATGGTCCATGCCCTGTAGTTCCTCGTTCCTGTTTTGCGGGCCCGATCCTGTAATAAGAACCGCAATCTTTGAGACATTACCGGTTGATGGGATGGTTAAAGTGCCTGCTAACGTATTACCGGCTTTAGTGTTAGGGATAGTTACTTCCTCCTGTTTATAAGCAAAAGCCATCGGGTCCTGCGGTCGTTTACCTTGCTCATTGGGCTTGTTATGCGTCAGGATCAGTGGTGTGTTAAGAGCGCCTTGTGTAAAGGTTCCATTAATTATGCTACTGTCGGGCTTATAAGTTCCTGTATATTTAATGCCAAACTTAGCTGCTTCAATAGTGATGGCATTGTTGTTAACTGTTGTTTTATCGGTACCAAGGCCCTTTGCATTCTGATCAGGACTATCCATTATAGTAGAATAAACATCTCCCGATTTGTTAATGTGAAATACCAGATGAAGCTTGGCCCCGGCAATTTTTATCGCGCCGTACCAGTCGCCGGTTATGTCCTGAGCTTTCAAGTTAAAAGCTACAACTGACAGCATCAATATAAAGGTTATCTTTTTCATGATTATAAAGGTATTAGGTTATTTCAAATATATCTTTTATTCTCCTTGCTTCAGTTTTTCCATTTCGGCGATGGTTTGCTTTAACTTATCAAGCAAACGTCCGTATGTCATACGCACTTCCCATCTGTATAATTTAACCGGAAATAAAATCGCCACCAGCATGCCTGTCGCCAGATAGAGCAAAGCGTATAATTCAACATTTACTGTTGGATGCCTTTGTTGCAAAATTGTTAAGATCCCTAGTTTGTTCCATGAGGCCCATGTACCGCTAAGCCCTATTAATACATATAGCGGCAAGGAAAAGCGTACTATCTTCTCTGTCTTCCTGAAATTATCTTTCAAACAATCGTTAAACGATTTAAGATAGTCATAACTGGTTGCGCCATGATCCAACGTTCTTATGGAATTTAACTGGCCCTTCATATACCTTGATATAATGAACGCTGAAACTGTAAAAGCTAACCCATACCAAAAGGCCCCCAGAAAATAAAATATCACAGGTGTTGATAATATGATTATAAGCGATACCGTTTTTTGCTGCTTCATCCGCTGTTTTATCCGCTCAACCACATTGATCGATTTACGATTATACAAGTCGTTAACTTGCGGCGCAACCAAGCTGCTTTCGTTCAGAAAGCCCTGTTTCCATATATGTTCAATTGAGTTTTCCATCCAATAATTTTTTTAAACGTTCTTTAATTCTGCCCACACGCACCGCAACATTGTTAGCCGTTGTATCCAATATTTCGGCAACTTCCTGGTAGGGTTTTTCATCCAGGTAAAGCAGAATAACTGCCCTGTCAACTTCTGACAGCTGCCGTATGGCGATGTATAACTGGTTCAACGGTTCATCTTTAAAAGCCCGATTTTCAGTGGTTACAAAGTCGGGTAAGGGATCAGAAGTGAAGTAAGTTTTCCCATTCTTTTTATGCTTTTTGAGCAGCGTAAGACAAACATTCAGCGACACCCGGTAAACCCAGGTTGACCATTGGCATTGCTCATGAAAAGTTTCTTTGCTTCGCCAAATTTGCAGACATACCTCCTGGTAGTAATCCTCAAAATCTTCCTGGGAATTGGTATACGCCCTGCATATCTTTATAATGATGCCTGCAAAGGGTACAATAGATGTCTGGTAAAAATCTATGCTCAATTTCTTGTTGTTTAAATGCTATTTACATGATTTGTGGCTGAAATCAAATAATATTACACTGGGGTTGAAACTTTTTTGTCTAAATTCATCGTGCTAACGCTTCCCCATAAAAAATGTCAATAAATTTTAGGAAGTTGATGATTATATAAACAACGGATATCTATGTTTATAAGAAGGGCTTATTATTATCTATTCTACACACTGTATAAGTTTTGGGAGGCGATATCTATACCCAAATTTTGGAGTGATTGGAAAGCAGAATTATCATTAGACGTTCTTGAGATTTTTCTGGGGCTTTCCGGAATATGTTATTATGCAATCGTTAATAAAGAAATCATCGATTTTGGAAGTGGAAGATACATTGTTTGTCTTTATTTACTTCTTATAGCGATACCCAATTACTTTATATTTCATCATCACGATCAATGGAAACAGATAGTGCATGAATTTGATCAGCTGCCAAAGAAAAATAACATAAATTGGAGGACTTGTTGTGTGGACTATAATTTTACTGATTATCGCCAATTTGGTCTTTGCATTCTATCAGTTAGGTCAAATTGATTGGAAACTATATAGATAATACAGAGCGAGAGGATGGGAGCTACCAAACTTACGATATCCCCACCCAGTTTTCAATACGGCGTTTTGGTAGATCAACAGCTAACCAGGTTTCAACGTTATTTGCTTCGCGCTTTCCGTAAGCCATTAAGTAATGAATATGAAACTCTTCGCCTTTACTTAATTGTGGCACGGTTGTTTTAACGCCAAAGCTGGTTAGTTTTGTGAAAGAGCTGTGGAAGCCCAAATCTTGTTTAAATCTCTCAGGCAAGCCATCACCATTTACCGCTCTCTGGTGCAAAGTTTCTCCATCCTCAGCACCTATATGTAGCGTCCAATCGTTATTAAATGCTTCAATTGCATCTAATGCTTCGCCACAAGCAGTGTCAAACTCCACTATTTCATTTCTCTTTTTTTTGAGTGAACAAAATAGTTCAATTGATTCCTGTGCCTGAGTATGCTTC
>CBFGNU010000121.1:0-11018 GCA_965650195.1 uncultured Mucilaginibacter sp.
CCCAATGTATGAACCCCACCAGGCCTGCGATACTGTTGAATAATTTACCGGTAAACGGATGGTGTTAGCGCCTGTATTGGCTTTAACACCCGTTAAAACCGCATCGGCCGTTGCTGATACAGCAGTATAACTATCCGAGGATGATAACGCACTTAAAACCAAAATACCATCGCTAAAGTTATCTCCGTCTGCAGCCCAATTTACACCCTTCATCGGCCCGGCCGGGGGCTCATCAGCCGTAACCGGAACAGCAGGAAGATCCGTTACTTCTGTTTTCCCGCCTCCATTCGTAACAGGGGCACTATCTTTTTTACACCCGGTCATCAATACACCAGCTATTAGCAGTAAACAAAATATCTTCTTCATAAGTAAGCCGGTTTAGTACTGTATAAAACAGAAGGGAGCATTACACTCCCTTCTGCCTGTTTATTGATAAAAAGGGTTTTGCGCTAATTGCCCGGCCGATGCCTGGATCTCGGTTCTTGGTATTGGCAACCAGTAGTGCTTTGTTGAAAACGAGCGGCCATCCAGCGCTACTTTTGGCGTATAAATAAAACTACCATCAGCAGCCTTGGTAATTATAACGCCGCCAGCGGGTTTGTTATCCGTAACGTCGGCGATCTTCCAACGGCGCACATCATAAAAACGATGCTCTTCAAACGCCAGTTCCACGCGGCGCTCGTAACGTACAGCATCACGCATTTGTGCCTGTGACATACCGGCCGCCAAATTTGGCATGTTGATGCCGGGGCGCGAGCGAATAAGGTTGATTGCTGCACGTGCGCTTAAAGTAGACCCTGTCGGAACCGCATCCGGCCCATAAGCCTCGTTAGCAGCCTCAGCAAAGTTTAACAGGATTTCTGCATAGCGGAAGTATATCCATGGATGAAAGCCGGCGTTACCCCACGGATTCTCAAGCGGATATGCATCATCCATGTATTTGCGAAGGTAATACCCTGTTTTAGTTGTATTCCAGTTGCTATTGCCGTCTTTACTATCTTTTCCGCCAGGTATAAAGGTTTCAACATTACGTCCTCTATATGGCGAACCATTGTGTAATACAGTAGCATCAAATCTTGGGTCGCGGTGGTCATACGGATGAGTTGGATCGTATCCGGAAGTAGGATCTGTTATTGGTTTACCATTATCCATCTGATAATCATCAACCAGATTTTGGAGTGGTGTGTTACCGGCCCATCCGCCGTAACCATTTGGCCCATTTGCAATTTCCATATGGGTATGGTTATCATTTTTAGTATAAAGGCGCTCAAAAATCACCTCGTTCGTTTCGTTAACCAAAAACATGTTGTTATATCCGCCGCTATAAATGCCATATTTATTAAGGCTTATTACGGCCTGTGCTGCATTTACAGCGTCGGCCCAGGTACCTGCGCCATCATATAACGGGCTGGCAGCATAAAGTGCCAAACGAGATTTTAATGCAAGTGCTGCGCCTTTTGTAGCGCGGCCCAATTGCCATGTCTGGTCGTTATTTCGTGGCAATTTTGCAGCAGCTTCATCTAATTGAGCTATTGCATAAGCAATGCTTTCTTTAATAGTTGCACGCTTAAATAATGCTGGATCCTGCAGGTTATCGCTCAGCTCATAAACTTTATCGCCCAGCAACACAGCGCCACCATAGTTACGGATAACATCCTGATACCTGAAAGCCCTTATGAATTTCAATTCGCCTTCTATACGTGCTTTGTGGCCCGCGCTCATGGTTATCTTAGGCAACACGCTCAATGCATAATTACACTCGCGGATACCGCGGTAGCTGCGTGCCCATAATACACCGGCTCCACCCAAATTTTCGGGAGCAAGCTGGCCGCGCTGTACCAGCCAGGTATCATCATCGTTATTGTAGATAGACTCATCACTTAGCGAGCTCCACATGCTGTACTCAAAACCTCTTCCAAAACCGGGCACGGTACCGTCACCTTCTTTGTTTTGTAATTGCGTGCCCAAATACCTGTTAGTTACGTAAGCTTCAAATACCGAAGTATCTGCTTCTACCGCAGCGGTAGATATTCTATCTGTTGGCTTTACCGCCAGGAAATCTTTTTTACATCCGACTATTGCTAATGTCGTTACTGAAAAAAGGTAAAATGCTATTTTATAATTTTTTCTCATGACTGTTAAATTAAAATTTCACGTTTGCGCCTATGTTGATTATGCGTTGCTGCGGATAAAACTGACCGCTGCCGCTGGTGCCCTCGGGGTCATAATCTTTAACTTTTGTTATCGTAAAAAGGTTAAATGCACTTGCATAAACACGCAAGCCTGCTATTTTCATTTTAGATAAAACGCTTGACCCAAAGTTGTATCCTAACTGTACGTTCTTCAACCTCAGGAAAGACGCGTTATCAAGCCAAAAGGTGTTGTTGTACTGGCCGCCGCTTATTGCGCTGGACGCGCGCTCTGTTACCCGCGGATAAGTGCCGTTGGGGTTGCTTGCGCTAAACCTGTTATCGGCCCAGCTGCTGTAAAAGTTACCAATGGTACCCGTCTCAGGTAATACGTATTGGCTCACTTTAGACTGGCCTGCAAACAGCATGGAAAGATCAAAGTTTTTGTATGCCGCGTTTAAGTTAAAGCCATATGTCATCAATGGGATGTTGCCATACTTGGTACGCTCGCGGTCGTCCGCAGTGATCTTACCATCGTTATTAAAATCCTCGTATTTCAGGTCGCCAACTTTGGCACCCGGAACGTGCGGATACGCAGCTAATTCTGCTGCCGTGCGGAAGATGCCTATGCTGTTATACAAAAGATAGGTTCCTAACGGATGGCCTGTTTGGCTTTGATAATCTAAAGCACCCTTTGCTTCGTCTATAAAGATAATCTTGCTTTTTGCGTAAGTGATGTTACCGGAAACCCCCCAGGTAAAATCAGAGCCATTATTACTATTGTATCCCAGTGTGGCTTCAAAACCTGTGCTGTTTACTTTACCAATGTTTTCAGATGGTACAAGTGGATCGCCGTTATATGGATTTACGATGCCCGAGGTGGCAGGTAAAGATGCATTACGGTTAGCCAAAATGCCTGAGCGTTTTTGCTGGAAGTAAATAGCCTCAAGTGTAAAGTTTCTAAGGAATGTTGCATTGATACCAATATCAAGCTTGCGGGCAACTTCCCAGGTAATATTGGGGTTGGCCAGTTTTACAAGGTTGATGTTTGGCTGAATAATAGCTGCACCTGCATTAGCATCATACGCTACAAAGCCGTTACCAACAATTACGTAGTTGTTAAAGTATTGAAAACCGTTTACGGCATCGTTACCCAATGAACCATATGATGCTCTTAACTTCAAATCGTCAATAAATTTCACGTTGTCTTTAAACCAGGTTTCTTTAGATATACGGTAACCAACGGAAGCAGATGGGAAGTATCCCCATTGTTTTCCTTCAGGGAAGATCGAGCTTCCGTCTGCCCTTAACTGACCTTCAAACAAATACTTTTCATCGTAGTTATAAGCAACCCTGCTAATGATACTGCGGCGGTTATAGTTTGCGCTGTAGCCCGAATTTAGGTAATCTGTTGCAGCGCTACCGCCCTGTGAAAGCTCGGGCAGTTGCGATGACAGGTAATTAAACCGTGTTGCATCGAAATAATCAGTATGACTTCTGCTTTGCTCGTAACCAACAAACGCGCTAATATCATGCGCTCCAAAGCGGCGTGCATAGTTCAGTTTAATGTTTGAAGTGATAAGCGACTGATTGTTTTGAGATTCGAACAAAGTTGCTTTTTGGTTATTGCCTCCTACCACTGTAGTTGAGTAGGTATTTGCTGCCTGGTTGTAAGTGTACAGGTTATAAGGTGTATTGAAGTTTTTGCTAAAGTTGAACGATTTATCAACAGAGAAGAAACCATCCAGTGAAAGCCCCTTTACCGGTAAAAGATAGCTGCCCCTTAAAATTGCATTTAAAGTTTGTGAAGGGTTATTTGCTGTTCCGCCAATATCTGTTACCTGTACCGCTGGGTTGTTATCTTCAATACCGCGTGTTGGATATCCGTTTGGATAGAACGCGGCAACGGTTGGTTTTGAGCGATAGATAGCCCTAAAGATACCACCTGCACCTACCATTGGAAATTTACGCTGCTCTTGGCGGCCTGATAAAGACAAGCCCACTTTTAACTTGCTGGTGATGTTTGCATCAATGTTGGAACGAAAATTATACTGATTGTATTTGGTAGCGCCATTTTTATAGATGCCGTCCTGGTACAGGGTACCCAACGACACAAAATATTTTACGTCATCACTGCCACCTGTTATTGATAAGCTATGCTGATTTTGCAAAGCCTGCGATTTTAAAGTTGTTTTCAACCAATCGGTGTTAGGAAAGTTTATCGGGTCAGACCCGTCTCTGAATTTTTGGATCTGGGCTTCTGAATAGGTCTGATTAGCGCCGCCGCCGCTGTTGGCATCAAGGGCAACCTCATTCATAAGCTGCGCATAAGTTGCTGCATCGGCCATTTTAGGCAAACGGGTTGGCGAACTAAAGCCTTGATTAAACGAATAGTTGATAGTTGGTTTACCTGTTTTACCTCTTTTAGTGGTAACCAATATAACGCCGTTAGCCGCACGGTTACCGTAAATAGCTGCTGATGCATCCTTTAGTACAGATACACTCTCGATATCATTAGCATCAAGGCGTTCAAGTCCACCTATCTGGCCGGGGATACCATCTACAACAACCAATACGTTATTGCTGCCGGTTGTTGCCAAACCTCTTATCAATATGCCGGAGCCATCGTAACCTGGCTCGCCACTGCGGTTATTTACAATTATACCAGAAAAACGACCGGCGAAGGAGTTGGAAAGATTGGGTTGGGGACTTTTTACCAAGTCTCCACCCTTAACCATCGATATTGAACCTGTAAGCGTTGCTTTTTTCTGTGTGCCGTAACCCACAACAACAACCTCGCTCAGGTTTTTTGCTTCCGGCGTAAGCGATACATTGATAACCGTTTGGCCACCTACAGCAACCTCCCTGTCCATGTAGCCTATATACCTGAACACCAGGACAGCATTACCGTCGGCCACATTGATCTGGTACCTTCCTGCTGCATCTGTAGTTACGCCGGTGGATGTGCCTTTGATCAGTACACTTACGCCCGTTAAAGCCTCGCCTTTTTCATCAGTAATCTTACCTGTAATTGCTAAATCGCTTTTATACAACGAGGCTTTGCTGACAGTAACAGCCGAAACCGGCATCACCCCCGTTGTTAAACCTGCAATCACCATACCGGTAAATAAAAGTAAGCGGCCGGGAAATTTTTTCCTGTGCGGAGAACACGTCATTTGTAATTCTGATTTCATATAATTTTTTAATTGATTTATGATTCGTATCCAACCGATCACATTCTTGCAGCAAAAAGAATCAGTTAAAACTATAAGTAAATCCGGATTTACTTAGCTTTTAATTCTTAGCCTCTGAAATGATAAATGGTTATTTACTTATTAATTGGTAGTGCTAAATTGGTGTAATTTGGCATACTGCTGTGAGGGGTAAACTCTGCAATCAAACGGGGGTATTTCAGCAAAAAGGGCTCATAATCGAAATTATGAGCCCTTTTTAAATACAATCATCTTTTAATTTAATTTTCTTTGATCATATGGCGGTTTATGTTTTGATCTTTATGAAAAGAGTTGCGGTACTTTTTAATATACTCAGAAGGGTTTAGTCCAAACAGTTTACTGAACTGTTCCCTAAAATATTTCAAATCATTTAAACCCACTTTGGCGGCTGTTTCAGAAACGGTGCTGTCGGTGCTTAGAAATATTTCGGCGGCTTTTCTTAAACGAATGAAACGGATAAAGCCATTGGCCGACTGACCAGAAATTGATTTGATCCTTCGGTAAAGGTTTGAGTGGCTCATTCCTATTTCGTTTGACAGTGTTTTAATATTAAACTCCGGATCGGTTAGATGCCGTTCAACAATATCCAGGCACTTTTGTAAAAAGTCTTTATATTCATTTGAAATTTTAAGTGTGTTTGCTTTTAAGGTGATCTCGTTAAAAAAGTATCGCTGAAGGTTGTTCCTTGTTTTAAGAATACCTTTTACGCGGGCTATCAGCATTTCATTTTCAAATGGCTTACTGATGTAATCATCTGCTCCCCCTTCTATTCCTTTCAACTTGATCTCGGAGGACGTGATCGCGGTAAGCAATATAACCGGGATATGATTCAACTCGGGATCTTCTTTTATACGGGCGCAAAGCTCTATCCCGCTCAAACCGGGCATCATCACATCGCTGATAACAATATCGGGCATAACATCCGAAACCATTTTCAGGCCCGACTCGCCATCATAGGCTTCATATACCATATAGTCGGCTATAAAAAGCTGCCTGATATACCCGCATATCTCTTTATTATCCTCGACAATGAGCATGCATTTAAGATCGGATGTAATTTCAACCTGAGCCTGATTAATCTTGCTACCCACCACCGGAAGCACTCCATCACCTCCCTCTTCCATCAATTCGTTTAAAAACACAGACCGGGGCGGTGCATCATCAGTAATGGTTGCCGATTTTAAATGATCGCGCCCTTTAAGTAGTTCAAGATTAAATATTGTCCCTTTACCTACCTCACTTTCATAACTTATTTTGCCGCTATGCTGTTCCACATAGTTTTTAACCAGGAATAAGCCGATGCCCAATCCGCCTTTTGACAAGGTATTGTACTGATACTCCTGGTAATATCTTTGGTATAGCTTTTCGCCGGCTGTTTGTGTAATACCGCAGCCGGTATCCTGTATACTAATATTAATTTGATCTGCCGTTTGATTTATACTCATAGTTACTCGTCCGCCGGCATCAGTAAATTTAACCGCGTTTGATAACAGGTTGAACAGAACGATCTCGATCTTTTCGCGATCGGCTACTAATTCTATATACTCATCGGTACACAAATAATCTAACTGAAGTTGTTTTGCTTTGGCCTGATGAGAGAAGCATAAAAAAACCTCTTTGCTTAAATCAACAATATTGATCCTTGCTAATTTCAATTCGTCCGCATCGGCGTCGGCTTTCCTGAATAATAACAGCTGATCCACCAGGCTTAACAAACGTTTGGCATTGCGATTAATCGTATTGAGATTTTGCTGATCCACATCGTTATTACCGGTATATAAAATTTCTTTGAGCGGATTAATGATCAGGGTTAAAGGCGTCCGGAACTCATGTGAAATATTTGTAAAAAATGATAGTTTCTTTTCATGCAGCTCTTTCTCTTTTTCAGTTTCAATATGCGCCAGCTTTACTTCGTATTTAAGTTTGGCCTGCCTGTTATTATAAAAAATGTAGCCATAAACGGCTGCAACAAACAAAGAGGCATAAATGAGGTAAGCCCACCAGGAAAGGTACCAGGGCGGTGTTATAATAACGGTTAGTGATTTTCCCTCATTGTTCCAAACACCATCGTTATTTGATGCTTTTACTTTGAATACGTAGGTACCAGGGTTTAAATTGGTATAAGTAGCTTTACGCTGCTCACCAACATAGTTCCATTTTTTATCGAAGCCCGCCAATTTATAGGCATAATTATTCTTCTCGGTATGGGTATAGTTAAGGGCGACAAACTCTATCGAAAAAACACTTTGGCTGTATTTTAAAACTATCTCTTTTGCATTTTGAACGGGTTCTTTAAGCGGACTGTTGGGGCCGGGAATAATTGATTTGTTAAATACCTGCAAATCGGAAAAGTATAGCGGGGGAACAACTTTATTATAATTGATAGCCAGGGGATCAAAAGATACCAAACCAGCGTTACCTCCTAATAAAAGCTGGTGGTCATTCACCTTGCATATTACCGTGTTGGCGAATACACCGTCCCCATCGTCAAAGTTTTTTATCGAATTAGTTTGCGGATTAAACTCTGATACCCCCGTTTCGGTTACGACCCATAAATTACCATGGTTGTCTTCAACCATTTGCTTAAACACATTGCTGGCAAATCCATCGTTTTTAGAAAACACCTTGAAGGAGTTAGTACCCTTAACATATTTATTCAATCCATCCTGAGTACATATCCAAACGTTATTATGCGAATCTAAAAACAGATTATGGATATCATTATTACTAATGCCGCCGCTCTTTTTGTCGTTAACCATGTAATGGTAAAACTTTTTTGAAGCCTGGTCGAAGCGGTTTACACCGCCGCCTTCCGTGCCTATCCAGATATTATTTTCAGCATCTTTTAGCAAGCAGTACAAGTGATTGTTGCTTAAGGAATAAGGATTATTCTTTTGATTAAAATAATGGTTAAAAGTATTAGTTTGGCTATAATAAATTTTAAGGCCGGCATCAGTTGCCAGCCAGTATTCGCCCGGGCTTACTTCTAAAATATCCCGGAATACGTCCTCATTAAAAAAGCTGCCTAAACTGGAATGATGTGAATGATGAATAAATTTGCCCGTTTTATCATTGTATTCATCAAAGCCAAATTCTGTAAGGTTCCATAGCTTGCCTTTGCTATCTACGTACAGTTTATTAATCGCATTGCTGCCGATACTTTGTGGATCGCCGGAATGCAAAAAAGCTGATGATAGCTTTTTGTTTAATTGAATAACCGTGAGCCCGTTATTTGTACCTACCCAAACCGCATTATCTTTAACCAATATACTTTTAACGGTGCGCTTTGCATCTGCAAAGGGATAGAAGGAAAACTTATATTGCTGCTTATCCAACTTGGTTAAGCCCTCCCTGGAGCATATCCAAATAATACCATTTTTATCCTGCAATAAACCAGCCTGCTGAAAGCTCTTAAAATCATTAATCTGCCGCCAATCGTTGCTTTGGGAGTTAAACCAATAAAAGCCATCACTACCACCCAATACCATTAAATGGTGTCCTAAGTTGAGTATCCTAAAAACTCCTTGATTTTTATTTCCGACAGACGGAAACGAGGTGAATTTACCTGTGCCTGTGTCAAACCTGAACAAACCCTTCCAATAAGTACCTATCCAAATTTTTCCTTCTTCGTCCAGGCTAAGGCTCCAAACATCGTTGGGGTTCTTATCGTTAGCTTTTTGAACCTGCAAATAGTTTACAAATGTTTTTTTGCGCTTATCAAATTTATTTAACCCGCCACTCCAGTTACCAAGCCAAAGATTGTTGTCCTTGTCTTCAATTATCGCATTTACCGATTTCCCTTTTATCGCGTTTGCATCGGCAGGGTTAGGTTGAAAGATCTCGAAACTCTTACTCTTTTCAATAAAGCGGTTAAACCCATCATCGGTACCTATCCAAATATTATTGTCTTTATCAGCCAACAGGCACCATATTTTATTATTGCTTAAAGATCCTGGTACTTGTTCTTGGTGATTAAACCTTTTAAACTTTTCGGTAAGTGGATCAAGCAGGTTAAGGCCATCCTGAGTTCCCACCCAAATTCTCCCCTTTTTATCCTCAATAATAGTGTTGATGTAGTTATTGGCTAAACTGGTAGTATCGCCGGGAATATTTATAAATACTTTAAAGGCATAACCATCAAAGCGACAGAGGCCATTTTCGGTTCCAACCCAGAGGAATCCATTCTTATCCTTAATTGCGCAGGTAGTACTGTTTGAGGGAAGCCCGTTGTTAGTATTATACGTTTTCGTCGCATAATTTTTAAGTTCAGGAATATTATTGCTTTTGGGTTTTTCAAGCTGAGCGTGTACGATCAGAGGCAATAAAAACGAAATTAAAAACAAAGTAATATTTAATTGCCTCATCCTGGATTATTAAAGATTCGCAGGTAAAGCCGGTTCAATAGTTTCGATCGGTTAATTGGTATATAAAACCAAGCAGTAAAAATAATCATTATTGACTTTGGCTAATACAGCTTTAGTATGAGGCAGTTAAACAAATCCTTGGCTCTCCGCCGGTTTTGTAGTTAAGCGGTGCCTCTTGGGCCTAATTACATTTTTCTACTCCCCTAACATAAAATAACCTCTACTTGCAATTACTGAATACATATTGGTATATTAGCATTCAACCTCATATGCGTTAATTAGAATTGCATTCTAATTAACGCATATCTATAACCGAACTTACACTTTTTACCATGGATATCGTTACCGACCTTACCGCTGAAGCTATTTCCTATATTACTTTATTTCAGGATATTTTAAAAAGCAATCCGCCTATGGAATTCTCAGGCGATTTGGACAGCCGCGAAGACTGGTCTAAAATTGTTACTGAATATTTTAAAGACAAAACGCTAACGGCAAACCAGGAAGAACAACTGCGTGACCTGGTTTGGCACAGCCCTATCAAGTATGATCCGGGGATGTTGAAAGAGAGATATGTTGCCATGACTGCTAACCTTATGCAATGGCTCTCTGACAAGGTTGAACCCAAATCCTCCGACCAATCGTTGCTGACATGGTTCAGAACATTGTTCATCAAACAAAATACTGATACAGGCATTTTTCAACCACCATACCAGTGGCGTCAACAAATAAGGGCGGTTTTATATGAAACACCAAAAGAGCGAATAGCGCTGGCTCAAATACTCAATTATATGCCGGTTCAGATAATACTGGCGCTTTTTGGTAAAGATCAACCTTCTTACCTCATCCGCCTTTATCAGGTGTATGAGTTTGAGGGAGACAATCTTTTTTCAACGTTCGATAAACAAAAGCATAATGAATTTTGGGATGCAACGGTAAAGGTACACCGTCAAAAACGGCGTTTTTTGGCAACTACACTGCCTGAAAGTAATAATATACTGGCCGCAGAACAACTTTTGGTTAACGACGGCATGTTGCTTCAGGAACTTAAGTATCGCGAATTTACGCTGCCGTTTGAGACACTGTACCGGGATGAACTGATTGAAGTGGCGGCAGCACGAAAAAAGCGGATGACAGAAGCCGCAATGGTATCAGCTCAGCAAACAGACAAAGAGGCTGCAGGCGTTTTACAGGCCGATAAGGATATTATTGAACATGATGAGGTTTTTGACCCTCTACATCGGGCACAGGATATGAAACTTATGGGCCTGGCATTTTCAGGGGGTGGAATA
>CBFGNU010000122.1:0-10962 GCA_965650195.1 uncultured Mucilaginibacter sp.
TCCACAATGATGCAGTTCTTAACGGAGGCACCGGTTGCCTCATTTATTTTTGCTTTGACTATTGCATGTTCCATTCTGGCGTTTTCAAACGATGGGGTATATGGAAAAATGATACTTCATCCATATAGTGTAGCACGTAAACACAATGTATTTACATTAATAACCAGTGGACTGATCCACGCCGATTGGATGCACCTGGCTTTTAATATGTTCTCGTTTTTTGCCTTCGCATTCCAACTGGAGGTATACATAGGACATTGGCAGTTTGGCGTGCTTTACATCGTGAGCTTAATATTAAGCGACCTCCCAACGGTAGCTAAACATAAAGACCATTACCAATACCACAGCTTAGGCGCTTCAGGTGCGGTAAGCGCCGTGATATTTGGATACATCATGTATTCGCCGTTTAGTACGCTGATGATAATGCCTATCCCTATTGAAATTTATGCGGTAGTGTTTGGCGTGCTTTATCTGGTTTATTGTCATTTCGCATCAAAACACGCGCGAGACAACATCAACCATGATGCGCATTTTTACGGAGCCTTATGTGGAATTTTTTTAACAGTTATACTGCACCCGGGTGTATTGCAAACTTTTGTGCAGCAAATTAAAGCGGTAATTGGATAGTATTTGCAGGCCTGAAGTTCCCGTCTTCATCCACTAAAAAACTCATCGGGTTATCGGGGTCCTTTATTATCTCCAGCAACAAAAAGCCCCAATTTTTCCAGAAGCTTTCCAGTACTTGCCCATAGGTTTTGTTTTGCCAAAAATCAAACAACGGTTTGCCTGTCATGCCTCGCAGAGGCATGGCTTCAATGTATATTTCATCACCAACGGGCATTACGGTATATTCAGGCAGGCGGTTAAATAGATAAGCTGAGTAAAAAACCCGCGCGCTTATCTCTTCAAACTGAACAGGGTGCAATATTTGCCCTTCAACCTTTGCCAATATTTCACGGTGATAATTACGGTTGGCGCCATTGTCCTGAAAACACATTATCAACCCAAAATCGTTAATACGTAAGGCAAAAGTCAGCGTGTTTATCTCATCGCGGTAGCCAAATTCCTCTTCGTTATTATCTACCTTAAACAAGAATATGCTGTATGGCGTAAAATCCTCAAACGTTATATTTTGGTTGATGCTTTGCAGCATTAAATGCAGGTTGCGGAATTTATGGATAATTGACTGCGAAATATTAAAGTCTTCGCCCTGCGAACGCTGCAATTTAATGCCCGATTGTATCTCTGTAAAAATAATACCGTACAGCAGCTTACCCGCCCATTGAAATAGCTTTAAACTATCTAATTGTTTAACAGCTTCGTGGCCTTTGCCAAACGCGTCAGCAATTTCTCGCTCAAGCGGTTCAAGGAAACTTTCGTTAATAACCGCGTTGCAAGGCAACTTCAGGTCCTTATAAGTAGCCATGCTTTCATCAAGCATTTTAAACGGCCGGTCCTCCAGCGCGTAGCGTGTCATTAGCCATTGCGGAAAAATTTGAATGCGTTCTTCTTCGCTGTCAAGCGGAACGCCGGTTAAAAAACAGTTCCGGTTGCTAAAATTAAAAGCTTCAACAGGCGAATAAATGGGTGTGGCCATGGCGGCAAAGATAACAAAAGCTGTTTAGCAGTTTGTTCGCTATCGTCATTGAAAAGCCAGTTTGCGCGGCCGGATAATGTTGCGGCTTAACACAATTATTCGCCATAAAATTATGCACAAAGCAGGTATGCCGAACCAATGCGCATCAAATGACCTTGCAATATCGCCATGAAATAGAAATGCTATTGCGTGACCAGTGCCGCAGCCGGGGCACCATGTTATGCCCAAGAGTTTTAACGGGCACAATGAGAAATGGGATGGTTGGGCCGGATCGCAGATAGCCAGGGCTATTAAGGCTGCGATCCAGAATATCAATTCAAAATATTTAAAAAATAACTTTTTAATCAAGTTTGTTTGATCTGTTTGCCAGCACCAAAGATACGCCTAAAGCCGATAACAAACCAATAAGCAAAGCGCCGAAAAGTCTGCCCGAAAAGGCGCTGTAATTATTGCCCTCTGTTACATAATTAATGTAAACAATGCCTGCAAAGGCGGCGATTATACCACCAAAAAGTAATACTTTAAAACTTTGTATAAGGCCCTCTAAAAAGCTCATGTTGCCCGCCAGATCCACTTCGCGGTAGCTTTTAATAGCCAATAATAATATTACAACAGGTATAAGCACCGAAAAATATTCGTAAGGCGAAGTCTTATCATCTTTAATATCATACCCCATCCAGTGCATGATAAATAGCCATAGTCCGCTGAGCACGCCCATAACCAGGCCCCATGTTAATGCATTTTTCATTTTTATAAGGTTAAATTGTTGTGTTTGTTGCTAAATAATACGTGTTAAAACACAATACGTTGTTTTAGCTATCATAAAAAGTATTTTTAGGGCGATATTGTTTTTATGGATATTGCATTAAATATTAAATTAGCCCAAAGCTATTCTGCAAACATGTTTAAACGGCTCCTGGTATTTGTTTTTTTAACCCTTCCATTTCTGGCTTATGCACAAACCACTTTACAGCTTGTAGATCAAGGCGATGAAAAATTTGCAGAGAAAGATTACGCCGGAGCTATAAAACTTTATACGCAAGCTATAGGCGGCAATATGCGTTTTGCAGACGCTTATAACCGCCGGGGGCAGGCTTATTTTGAAACGGGTGATTTTAAAAACGCTTTTAAAGATTTTACTTCTGCTATAACCGCCGACCCGAGCGAGGCAAGCTATTATAACAGAAGGGGTATCACCAAATTTAAATTGGCAGATTTACCCGGAGCTATCAATGATTACAATAACGCGATAGCGTTAGATTCAACCCTCGAACTTGCCTATAACAACCGTGGGCTGGCAGAAACATATCTAAAAGACTATTCGGCGGCAATTAAAGACTACACCATAGCGATAAAATATCGCGGAGATTACTCCGAAGCATTTTTTAACCGCGCATATGCAAGGGAAAACGCCAAGGATGTAACAGCCGCCCTTGAGGATTATGATAAGGCCGTTGCACTGCGGCCACGATTTAAAAGTGCGTACTTTAACCGAGGAATGCTGAAAATGACAGCAGGCGACAATAAAGCTGCTTATGGGGATTTTACGAAAGTGATCAGTCTGGATTCAGCTTCTGCCGAGGCTTATTTGAACAGAGGGGTTGTGAGTGCTAATTTGAAAGATTATCAAAGCGCCCTGGCCGACTATAAAAAAGCCAATGAAATTAAGCCGAATAACGAGAGCGTAATTATTAACCGGGGAATTGCTGAGGCCGCGATGGGCAATTTTGAAAGCGCTGTTTCAAGTTTTGGCTCAGTGATAGCCTTGAACCCGGCAAATGCGGTTGCTTATAACAACAGGGGTTTGGCCAGAAGTAGCCTGTTTGATTTTAACGGGGCAGTGTCAGATTTTAGCAAAGCCATTAAAATTAATAACCTATACGCAGATGCATACAATAACAGCGGATATGCAAAAATCCAATTGAAGGCATATACAGCCGCAATTGCTGATATTAAAACATCGATAAAGTTAGACCCTCAAAGCCCTGTCGCATATTTGAATTTAGCTAATGCAACAGCATCATTAAAAGATTACAAAGGGGCCGTTACTTATTACGGTAAGGCTCTCCAAATAAACCCGAATTATGCCAATGCTTACAACAACAGAGGCGTTGCCAGGTATTTTGCAGGGGACAAACCCGGCGCTTGTGCTGATTTGAAAAAAGCCGTTGCCCTTGAATTTCCGGGAGCGTCTGGCAATCTGTCCACCTATTGTAAATAACCTCTTCCTTTCGCTCCCGCAGACTATTTTACATATATTTGCAGCGGTTTGAACATCCGTGATATATTAGAAAGATATAAAGCTGATGACAGGGTAAAAGAGCTGGCTACGGCCATTAACAGCGCTAAAAACCCAAGAATACAGCTACGAGGTTTGGTTGGATCAGGCGATGCAACCCTGGCGGTAGCTTTGTATTTTTTGCAGCATAAGCACATGGTTTTTGTGTTGCCCGAACGCGAAGAGGCCGGTTATTTTCAGGCTGATCTGGAAAATCTTACGGGTAAAGAGGTCCTTCTTTTCCCTTCATCCTACCGTAAACCATTTGAATTTACCCAACCCGATAGCAGTAATGTACTAGCTCGAGCCGAGGTTTTGAATGAGCTTAACCACTCCACAGAATTTGGTCAGTTAATAGTTACCTATCCCGAGGCTTTAGCCGAAAAGGTGATTGACCGCGCATCGTTGGAAAAAAACACGCTTGAGATTGCCGTCAATAATAAGCTCAGCATTGATTTTATCAACGAGTTTTTGGTGGAGTATGATTTTGACCGGGTTGATTTTGTTTATGAGCCGGGGCAGTTCTCTATTCGCGGGGGTATTGTTGATATCTTCTCTTTTTCGCATGATCTGCCGTACCGGGTTGAGTTTTTTGGCGACCTGATAGAATCTATCCGCACCTTTGAAATAGAGAGTCAACTATCAGTTGAGCAGGTAAAGAGCATTACTATTGTTCCTAATGTGCAATCAAAATTCTTAACGGAAAGCAATATATCCCTATTGGAGTATATCGATGCTGATAGCCAGATCTGGATAAAAGATGTTCAGTTTACGTTCGATATTATACAAACGGGATATAAGAAGGCGGTACAATTATGGAACGCGCTATCCGCAGATGAAAAAAATAAAAACCCGGATTGGATAGACCCCAAATTCAGCTTTACAGATGATAAACTGATAGCCGACCAACTGCATGACTTTGCAGTAATCGAGTTTGGCAAGCAGTTTTTTTATCAGCCTACGCAAAGCTTCAATTTTGATATGCGCCCGCAGCCGTCTTTTAACAAAGATTTTAGCCTGCTGATACATAACCTGAAAAACAATGAGGCTGAGCATATTGAGAACTTTATCCTTACTGATTCATCCCGGCAAATAGAACGCCTTTATGCCATTTTGGATGACCTGGATAAAGATGTAAAATTTACTCCTGTAAGTATTTCCATCCGCGAAGGCTTTATAGACCGCGAGCAAAAAATAGCCTGCTATACAGATCATCAGATATTTGACCGTTACTATAAATACAAGCTAAAGAAAGGTTATCAGCGTTCGCAGGCTATTACGCTAAAAGAGCTGCGGGAGTTAAAGCCGGGCGATTACGTTACGCATATTGACCACGGCATTGGCAAATATGCCGGCCTGGAAAAGGTTGAAGTTGCAGGCAAACAGCAGGAAATGATCCGTTTGATCTATGCTGATAACGACTTGCTCTACGTCAACATCAACTCGCTTAACCGCATCTCCAAATACAGCGGCAAAGAGGGCACCGTACCTAAAATGAACAAATTGGGTACTGATGCCTGGGAAAAGCTGAAGAAAACAACAAAAAAAAAAGTTAAAGACATAGCCCGCGATTTGATCAAGCTTTACGCTGTACGCAAGTCGCAGCAGGGTAATGCTTTTTCTCCGGATAGTTATCTGCAAACCGAACTGGAAGCTTCGTTTATTTACGAGGATACCCCGGATCAGGAAAAAGCCACAGCCGATTTTAAGCGCGATATGGAATCGCCGCACCCAATGGACCGCCTGATATGCGGCGATGTGGGTTTTGGTAAAACAGAGGTCGCCATCCGCGCAGCATTTAAGGCTGTTGCCGATAGCAAGCAGGTAGCCATATTGGTGCCGACCACCATTTTAGCGGCGCAGCATTACAAAACATTCAGCGACAGGCTGAAAGGCTTCCCTTGCAATATAGATTACGTTAACCGCTTCAAATCGAGCGCACAGATAAAACTGACGTTGGAGAAACTGAAAGAGGGCAAAGTAGATATCATCATCGGCACGCACCGCCTGGTGAGCAAGGACGTAAAGTTTAAGGACCTGGGCCTGATGATAATTGACGAGGAGCAGAAGTTTGGCGTAAGCACCAAGGAAAAGCTGAAGCAAATGCGCGCCAATGTAGATACACTTACACTCACTGCAACGCCTATACCCCGCACGCTTCATTTTTCACTGATGGGCGCGCGTGATCTCTCCATCATATCTACCCCGCCACCTAACAGACAGCCTGTTGTTACCGAGCTGCATGTTTTTAACGATAAGCTGATAAAAGAGGCTGTTGAACACGAAATTGACCGCGGCGGACAAGTATTCTTTATCCATAACCGGGTAAATGATTTGCCGCAATTAGGTGGCATGATCCATAAGCTGGTGCCTAAAGCACGTATCGGTATAGCGCACGGGCAATTAGAAGGCGACGCGCTGGAGGATGTGATGCTGAAGTTTGTAAGTCATGAATATGATGTGCTGGTAGCCACTACTATTATTGAAGCAGGGTTGGATATTCCCAACGCCAATACTATCATCATAAACCACGCGCACATGTTTGGCTTGAGCGATTTGCACCAGATGAGGGGTCGCGTGGGCAGGAGCAATAAAAAGGCTTTTTGTTATTTGTTAAGTCCGCCTTTATCAACCCTGACCAACGAGGCACGCAAACGCCTGAGCGCGATAGAAGAATTCTCTGATCTGGGCAGTGGTTTTAACGTGGCCATGCGCGATCTGGATATCCGCGGCAGCGGAAACCTTTTAGGTGCCGAGCAAAGCGGCTTTATTGCCGAGATCGGTTTCGAAATGTATCATAAGATATTAGACGAAGCCATACAAGAGCTAAAAGACGATGAGTTTAAAGGGCTGTTTCCTGATGATAAACCAAAACCATTCATCAGCTTTACACAGATAGATACTGATCTTGAAATATTAATACCCAATGAGTATGTAACCAGTCTTTCTGAACGCTATAATTTATATTCAGAACTGTCAAAGCTGGAGAACGAAACCGAGCTGTTAGCTTTTCAACAACAACTGCATGACAGGTTTGGTCCGATACCGCCGCAGGTTAATGATCTGTTGAACACCATGCGTTTGCAGTGGCTGGGTAAGGCTTTGGGCTTTGAGAGGATCTCGCTTAAAAAAGGCGTATTGCGCGGCTACTTTATAACTAACCAGCAATCTGCTTATTTTGAAACGCCGGTATTCCGCAACATACTTAACTTTGTACAGGGTAACCCACGCCGAACAAATTTAAAAGAAGTAAAGAACACCCTGCGCCTGAGTATTGAAGGTGTGCGGGATATTGACGAGGGGATTGAATTGTTAACGGGGATATTGGAGCCAGTGAGCGCATAGTCTAACTCACCCCATCGCCGTAGGCAAGCCATCCAAACTAATCATATTCTTTTCCGCTTTGTATTGTTCCAAGCCTTCCGGCCCTTTGCTTTCGGCCCATTTATAAGCATGGTCGCGTTCGCCAGTGTGTTGATAGTAGGGTACGCTAAACCCGCAGGATGTTTGTACCATGGTAACATCCGTCACAATAATCTGCCGGGTATGGGGCAGAATTGTGAAATGCTGTGCCAGCGCTTCCCATTCAGCATCGCCGGGCAAAACCGTGTAGCCGGTACCGTACAGGCGCAGTATTAACGGCGGACCGTCAAAAGCGCAAAACATAAGCGTTATGCGGCCATTCTCTAACAAATGCGCCGATGTTTCGTTGCCGCTGCCAATAATATCCATATAGGCTACCCGGTTAGCGTTAAGCACCCGGAAGCTATCCAGCCCTTTAGGCGACAAATTGATATGACCATTAGCCGCCAGCGGCGCCGAGCTTACGAAATACATTTTCTGTTTTTCGATAAATGCCTTGTGATGATCTTCTATGGCAGTGTAAAACTTTCCCATTACAATGAATTGATTAGAAAAATGTTCAATAAAGCCGCCATTTATCAGCGACAGGTAAAAATCACCTGCTTGTTTTTTGCGGATATTCAACCTTTCTTAGTTCTCATCCACAAATTATAACTTAGCAGTCCGTCAGATGAAATAATCAGACAACCTGATTTTACTAATGAAAGTTACAACTAATATTGATACGACACAAACTGACGCCAAACAGGCAATTCAGCAAACCGTATTTTCCATCCTATTCACCATAAGCGCCGCGCATTTTATTAATGATGTGTTGCAATCTTTAATACCGTCAATATATCCGCTTATTAAAGCGAAATATAACCTCACGTTCGCGCAAATAGGTTTAATCACACTTACCAACCAATTAACCGCCTCGTTGCTGCAACCGTTTGTCGGTGCGTATACCGACAGGCGGCCACGACCCTATTCCCTTGCAATTGGCATGTGTTTCACGTTAACAGGCTTGCTATTGATCGCTTTGGTCCACAGCTTTCAGCATATTCTAATGTCTGTCGCTTTAATAGGTATCGGCTCGTCTATATTTCATCCGGAGGCATCAAGAGTGGCACACTTAGCATCAGGCGGAAAGAAGGGCTTGGCGCAATCTATTTTCCAACTGGGGGGCAATGCCGGCAGTGCGATCGGGCCGCTATTGGCTGCGGTAATTATAGTGCCACACGGGCAGTTCAACGTTATTTGGTTTTGTTTACTGGCGATGATTGGCATTTTTCTACTGTCGCGCATTGCCAGATGGTACCAAGTGCACATGGCCCGGAAAGTTGCCAAAAAGTATGGTAGCACAGACGACGCCCGCCCGGTGCTATCTAAACAAAGGGTTGTATTTTCGCTGTTTATTCTGCTGATACTGGTATTCTCCAAATACTTTTACATGGCCAGCATGACCAGCTATTACACCTTTTTCCTCATCCATAAATTCCATGTAACCGTACAGCAATCGCAGATCTACCTGTTTGTCTTTTTAGGAGCAGTGGCAGCAGGCACATTGTTTGGCGGCCCTTTAGGCGACAGGTTTGGCAGAAAGTACATCATCTGGATCTCCATATTAGGCGTAGCGCCATTTACGCTGATATTGCCATACGCTTCTTTGTTTTGGGTAGTTGTGCTCTCCGGCTTTATAGGCCTGATTTTAGCCTCGGCATTTTCTGCCATATTGGTTTATGCTACCGAGCTTGTACCCGGAAAGGTTGGGATGATAGCCGGCTTGTTTTTTGGCTTGGCATTCGGCATGGGCGGTTTGGGCTCGGCCCTATTGGGTAAACTGGCAGACAGAACCAGCATTGAGTATGTATTTAAAGTTTGCGCTTTCCTGCCTTTGATCGGCATATTTACCGGCTTGTTACCGGATATTGAAGGAAAGAAGAAAAGCCAGTGAAAGCAAAAGCCCGCTTAATTTTGTTAAGCGGGCTTTTTGTTTATAGTTAAAAGGTTTATTTCTTAAAATCGACAACTGCAAAATAAGCAGGTTTGCGCTCCAGGTTCACGCCGAATAAAAGCGGGTAAGCTTTAATTCTCGCGCCACCACCGCGGCCACCGCCGAATCCGGCAGGAGGACCACCAGCACCAGGGGCACCGGCAGGGCGATTAGCAGCAGGAGGGCCGCCGGCAGGAGGAGCACCCGCAGGGGGGCCGCCAGCTGGTGGAGCTCCGGCAGGCGCAGCAGTTGCAGCTGCGCCACCGGCAAACATGTTGCGGCCATCTAACCAGCTTCCGCGGTCAGACACGTTCCAGAACGTTACACTGTTAAGATATTTTTTATTTTCACGGAATATCTCGAACACCTCTTTGTAACGCTTTGTTTGTCTTTCAGACATTTCTGCGCTATAAGCCGCCGCAGTATCGGGTGTTTCCCCGCGAGGGCGTTGCTGACGGGCAGTTATATCCAGTTCGGTAACCTGCAACTTCACACCTAACGACGCGTATTTTGCAAAAGCGGCCCTGATATCTTCTGTACTTGGGCTCTCAATTTTCCAGTGGCATTGCAAGCCTATACCTGTAATAGGGATTTTTTTCTCTAATAGGGTTTTTACCAGTTGGTATATTTTGTCTCTTTTGCTTGGGTTGCTTTCGTTATAGTCGTTATAGTATAGTTCAACCTTTGGATCGGCAGCATGCGCATAAGTAAATGCTGCTGGTATAAAGTCGTCGCCGGCTATCTGGTACCATTGCGAATTACGCATAAACACACCCTCTTTATCATCAATCGCCTCATTTACTACATCCCAGGCGTAAATTTTGCCTTTATAGCGCTTTACAACAGTAGTGATATGGGTTTTTAGGCGCTGTAAAAGCACCTCTTTTGTAACGGGTTGCCCTGTTATGCTATCCTTAAACATCCATGCACCTACCTGTGCGTGCCATAATAAATTATGACCGCGTAGTTTGATGCCGTTTTTAACAGCAAAGTCGGCAATTTTGTCGGCGTTTTCCCAGTTCCACACGTGTTCTGATGGGTGCACCGAGATCATTTTCATGTCATTCTCGGGCGTTATGCTGTTAAATTCTTTTTTTATCAGCTCGGTTTCGTCGCCACCACCGGTGTTACGCACGTTAACCGCTACACCAATTTTAAAATAACCTTTATAATAATCTTTCAAGCCTTTTTCGGCTGCTGCCCGGGTTTTCGGAGCTTTCGGCTTGGGGTCCATCCATTGTACAGCTACAATGGCAGATCCCAGCGCTAATGCAATTACTGCTGTTTTTGCATGCCGTTTTGGGGCCGTGCTTAATGAACGATAAAAATTTGACATCTTGATTTCTATTTGGTTAATAAAGGGTTATGATTAAAAATGCGCATCCCGTTGGCTCAGAATACGCACATGTTTTTATTATATAAAGCTAATGAAAGGAGTTTACTTGTCAAACACCACTAGTGTCACAAATAGTTTACAGAAGCAGGGCTAATCTTTTGATTATCCGTCTCTTTGCACCTTAGGGACTGCTACAAGCTGCGATCTATAAATACCCGATTTGCCGCTAAAAAAATAAGCAGTAAAACAGGCTACGGCGAAGAAAAGCACATACTCGCCGCCAAAAAGCTCAACGCCCATTATGGTACAAGCCAGCGGGGTATTGGTAGCCCCGGCAAAAACAGCGATGAATCCCAGGGCCGCAAAAAGGCTTACGGGCGCATCCATTAATTGGGACAAGGTATTGCCTAAAG
>CBFGNU010000123.1:0-10948 GCA_965650195.1 uncultured Mucilaginibacter sp.
CAAAAAATATTTTTGCACGAGCCTAATTTCCTGTTCAATTACAGCAACCTGGGCTACCAAACCTATTATACCAGTCAGGATAGCCTGCGGGTAATGGAAAAACTCTACTTTGATACCCACCGCTTAGGCGAATTAAGCGGACAGGTGGCCGTTACCGAACCTATTATCCGTAATGCCAATATGATCAGCTTTGATATGGGCTCGATACGGTCATCAGATGCGATGGGTAATACCAATGCCGGCCCCAATGGTTTTTATGGCGAGGAAGCCTGCCAGATGTGCCGTTATGCCGGCATAAACGACAAGCTTAGCTCAATTGGTTTTTATGAGTTTAACCCTGCGTATGACAGTAACGGTCAAACCGCCACACTGTTGGCGCAAATGATATGGTATTTTATCGATGGCTTTTATAACCGTAAAAAGGACTTTCCGCTTAATCCGAAATCGCAGTACCTTATTTACAAAACCAGTTTAAAGCACGATGACCATGAGCTGGTGTTTGTAAAAAGCAAAAAAACCGATAGGTGGTGGATGCAGGTGCCCTACCCAACCGGGGGATCATTGAACGAGCGTTTCCATTTGGTACCATGCCGGTATGACGATTATACAACCGCGGTATCGGGCGAAATGCCTGATCTTTGGTGGCGCACCTACCAAAAATTAACCTGATAGCGCAATTGCAGAGCCGATTGCACGTTATGTAGAAAACAATTTGATTTTGATGAAGAGATGGTTCCTGGCGCTGGCCGCGCTACCCCTGTTTGCAACAGCGCAAACTGCTAACCCACAATTTACGGTTAATGGTAAAGTTGGCAACCTGAATGCCCCTGCCAAAGCTTATTTGATATATAAATTTGGCGCTAACCAAACGTTAGACTCTGCCGATATAGTTAATGGATCATTCACCATAAAAGGCGAGGTTATGGAGCCTAATATGGCACAGCTTGCAATTGACCATAAAGGTATTGGTATTCAAAAACTGGGCGATGCCAAAGATGTTGATGTGCTGGCTTTCTTTTTATATAACAACGATATAACTGTTAACAGCAGTACCGACTCCGTAAAAAATGCAAGCCTGAGCGATCCGCTTAATAATGATAGCAAACTGTTAAAAACGCAGCTGAGCCAAGTAGAAGACGAAGCTAAAAAATTGAACAAGGAGTTCACGTCAGCGCCGAAAGAAAAACAGAAGTCGGTTGAGTTTAAAAATAATTTGTTGGCCCGCTCTGTTGCATTACAGGCGCGACAAAAAACAATATTGAAAAACTTTATAACAAGCCACACGGACAGCTTTCTGAGCCTGATAGCCCTGAGCATGTTAGGTGGCCACTCGCCTGACATTACTGAGCTAGACAATTTATATAGTCTTCTTTCGTCGCAGCTAAAAGCTACTGAAACAGCACGGGCGTTGAAGATCAATATTGAACTGGCCAGGCCAACGGCTATAGGATCTATAGCGCCTGATTTTACACAGAACGACGCGGCAGGTAAGCCTGTCTCCCTGTCATCATTTAAAGGAAAATACGTGCTGGTAGATTTTTGGGCATCATGGTGCGGACCTTGCCGCGAAGAAAACCCCAACCTGGTTAAGGTTTACAATAAATATAAAGGCAGAAAATTTACTGTTTTAGGCGTGTCGCTTGATAAACCTGACGCCAGGAACCGATGGCTGGCGGCAATTAAAAGCGATGGTTTGGTATGGACACAGGTGTCTGATCTCAAATTCTGGGATAACGCGGTGGCCAAACTGTACAATATATCCGGCATACCTGCTAATTTTTTGCTTGACCCCGAGGGAAAGATTATAGCCCGTGATCTGCGTGGCGCTGATCTGGAGAAAAAATTGAGCGAGGTTTTATAGCTCCTCCCCTTTAGGGGAGGCCGGGAGGGGCTGCTACTGCAGATACTTCCCTACTATCGGCATTCTTCTGCCCATACCAAATGCTTTTGGCGATACGCGCAGGATAGGCGGTGTTTGGTAACGTTTGTGCTCGGCTATATTTATCAGTCGTAAAGCGCGCTTTACGGTGGCCTCGTCATAGCCCATTTTTATAATCTCGGCAGATGAGCGCCGTTGCTCCACGTATTCAAAAATTATTTTATCCAAAATATCGTATTCAGGTAATGAATCTGAATCCTTTTGTCCGGGGCGCAACTCTGCTGAAGGTGGTTTTACAATGGAATTAACCGGGATGACCTCCTCATCTTTATTAATAAATCGTGCCAGCTCAAACACCTGCGTTTTGTAAACATCGCCGATAACGGAGATACCGCCGCACATGTCGCCATATAAGGTGCCATAGCCTACCGCTGCCTCACTTTTGTTAGAGGTGTTGAGCAAGATGTAGCCAAACTTATTGCACATGGCCATCAGCAGAACAGCGCGGCTGCGCGATTGTATATTTTCTTCGGCTATGTTAAACGGCAGGTTTTGAAACTGCGGATGAAGGGCCGTTTCAAAAGCATCAGTAATATGTTCAATAGCTACGGTTTGGCTCATGCAACCCAAATTATCCACCAGGTCCTGCGCATCCTTAAGCGAATGATCGCTTGAAAACTTGGAAGGCAGCAACACCGCCATCACGTTTTGCGGACCCAGCGCTTTTGCTGCCAGGGCACACACAACCGCAGAGTCTATACCACCCGAAAGCCCCAGGATAGCTTGCTTAAAGCCCGACTTTTTAAAATAATCCTGAATACCCAATATAATGGCATCATGAATCTGCGATATATCGCTGTCGCGTTCTTGTTTTTTTGTCGTTGGATGATCAAACGTTAATCTGCCTTCATTGTCCAAAGTATAATAGGCTATACCTTCTTTAAAATAAGGCATCTCGTCAATCAAATCGCCATCGCTATCAAATACTAGTGATCCACCATCAAATATTAGTTCAGTCTGTGCTCCTACGTGGTTAACATACAGCAGCGGCAGTTTATAACGGTTCACATTATCCTTTAAAATAGCAATGCGCTCTTCATCGTGCTTATAAGAGAACGGCGAAGCAGCGATATTGATCATTATATCCGGTCTCTGCTCAATGAGCGTGTCCATCGGACGCGTTATATATAGCGGGTTTTCAATCTCGTTCCACAGATCCTCGCAAATAGTAAGCGCTATTCGTTTACCTTTAAAATCAATACAATTAAACTCAGTTGATGGTTCAAAGTATCGATACTCATCAAAAACGTCGTAGTTGGGCAGCAAAGCCTTTTCCACTACCGCTTTAACCTCACCATTTTCAATAAACCAGGCAGCGTTACTTAAGTCTTTGCCTTCCGGTTTGTTATTGGGGATGGGTAAGCCAATTATACAGGCGATATCAGTGCAAGCGGCGGCAACAGCACGGGCTGATTCATCGCATAGATTAATAAATTCGTTCAGTTCTAAAAAATCGCGGGCGGGATAGCCGCTGATACAAAGTTCTGCAAAAACAACAAGGTCGGCACCGTTAAGGCGGGCCTCTTCTACAGATTGAATTATTTTGGCTGTATTTGATTCAAAGTTACCAACGTGGTAGTTAAGCTGGGCTAAAGCTATTTTCATAAGTGTATAACGGTTGACTATTGCACCCAAATGCAAATAATAAGCTAATTTTGCTGAAAGTATAAAAATGACAGCAACCTACTGCAAGTTCAAACAAATTTATTTAATTTTTGGCATCGTTATATTATTTGCGTCATGTGGCGGTAATAAAGATATCGATGTAAGCAACATTCCGGTCGATGTTAAAATTGAGCGTTTTGACCGCGATTTTGATCAGCTGCGCCAAAAGCCCATGCCACAACAGGCCGCTTTGCTTCAAAAAAGATACGGCAACTTTTATGCCGATTATGTTGGCCAGATACTGGAAGTTGGCAATCCCAATGATACCGCTTATTTCAATGTACTGCGCCAGGTTTTTGCCGGCGATGCTTACAAAGATCTGAAACATGATGTAGACGCTGTTTTTCCAGGCGATATGGCAAAGCAGAACGCCGAACTTACCGACGCGTTCCGTCGCATAAAATACTACTATCCGCAGAAAAACCTGCCGAAAGTTTATGCCTACTTTTCGGGCTTTAAAGCGCAAACCTCTATTGGCGATGGCTATTTCGGTATAGGCCTGGATATGTTTTTAGGTGCCGATTCGCGCTTTTATCCGGCACTGAGGGCAACCTTTCCGCATTACATTTCGCGCCGGTTTACGCCCGCTTACATTGCTCCGCGTGTGGTTGAAGGTATAGCCCGCGAAGATATGTTCCCCGAAAATGAGAATGACAACACCCTTTTGAGTAAAATGATATATGCCGGCAAGCTGCTTTATTTTACGGATAAGATATTACCTACCGTGCCCGACTCATTAAAAATTGGCTACACTACAGAAAATATGAAATGGTGCACTGAGTTTGAAGGAAAAATTTGGGCCTACTTTTTAGAGGAAAACCTGCTGTATGAAACTGATTCGCAAAAAATACAAACCTACCTTAACGAAGCGCCCTTTACACCCGGACTTGGCGATCGCAATAATTCCGCGCCAAAATTAGGCATTTGGATAGGTTGGCAAATTGTAAGGAAATACATGGCCGAACATAGCGATGTAACCCTGCAAAAGCTAATGGCCCAAACAGATGCTCAAAAGATACTTAGTGGCGCTAAATACCGCCCTAAATAAAACAGCCAAAAAAAATAGCGATGGGTTTTAAACCCATCGCTATTTTTTAATATAATGTCTTTTACGTACTTACTTCATTATCGCGAACACAGCTTTTAAAGCTATGCCAGTGCCTATCACCAAAATTACATTGGCAATGCCTGATGCATATTTAAAATCGAAAAAGCGAAGGTAAACACCAACTAAACCTATAACTATGGCAACTACTAACAGTATGTAATGACGTGGTGAATTTGCTTCTTGTGGTGATATCATGATGCTGATTTATTTTACTGCACAAAAATAAAAATGTTTGCCGAATAAACTAATGCGTAATTGAAATTTTATAAAGGTTATTTCGCTAAAGTATACTCGCCCCAAAAATCAGTAGTTACGTAGCGCGTCGCAAATGTTGCATTCATTGTTTCATTAGCGGCCCGTATTTGGTCTGGGATTAAAGCGTTTCCCGCTGCATTTGGTGCACTTCTAACAATGGGAGTCACACCAACGTATTTATTAGGTGCGCCATTAACCACAAGGTGATAGGAAAACTTTTCGGCTTTAGCGGCAGTTAATCCAAGCAGTTGCAGATCAATAGTTATTTCGCAGGTAAAAGCCTTTTTGTTGTCAAAAGATACACCCGCCTCAATTCCTTTGTCATTATAAATTGAAACCAAACTGTCAACCCCGGCCAGGCCTTTTGTATAGATCCATTTTATACCACCGGCCAGTTTTTTATTATTGGCCTGCATGGTAGAATCAGCCTCCTCTTTTGATACCGATTTTTTTTCTGCCACTTTATTAACCGTAATACCAATCTGATCAGACGAAACTTGAAAACCGGCAGAGTTAAGCATAAGTTCACCTGGTCTTTCCTGAAACGGAAATTTAACCACGGCAGCTCCATCTTCGCTTTTGCGCCCGTTTTTCTGTATAATAAGTTTTATCCCTCCGTTACTTATGCGGTTGTAAACGTCCGCAACGTCAGTTTGTATAACCAGGTATAGCTTTTTATCGTCATTGGCTATGGTGTACAGCAACTCGGTAGTAGGGTTTTTGGCTTCAAATTTATCGCCCCAGTCTGCAGCTTTTCCGTCAATTTTAATATCCGCGGGAGCACGCAGGCCCTTTTGCTGAACAGATGGTAATTTTTGGGCATTTACATTTGCAAAAGCTACTGTCGCAAATAAGAGTAGTTGGAGTTTTTTCATGTTAATATTGTTATAAGGCATGTTAATTACGATACTTTCGTAAAAGTACGAATCATTCGTAAACACATCAACTATTTAACAATATTTAACAAAGCCATCCTCGTCCGCCTATCGAAATGCATACCGCTACGTCCAAATCAGGAGTTCAAAAGCTTTAAAAAGAGCTGTCAGCGGCGCTATCTGATAGTTATCGGATCCTCTTTTCCTCAGTGTAATTGTCCTTTAAAGGGCATCCGGCTGAATCATTTTAAAAAAACTATAGGTAAAGAAATTATTTTCTGAAAAATTCGCAAAAAATACCCGAAAAAACGATTGAAAATTACATTTTTACGAAAACGATGTAGTTGTATTTTTTTTAAATAAATATCATTATTTTTATTGTGTTGGCACTTAATTAATCATTTCTCTACCAAAATGGCAATTAATTTTGATAAACCTGGTCAATAAAACGCAACTCTATGAAAAACACAACAACTCCCAAACGACGTATCACCCTCTTGCAGATGAATTTTTGGCATGGTCGCTTATATTATCCTATTGATAAATTTATGGCTCGCGAAAAAGCAGATATCCTTTGCGCACAGGAAATGCTTTCAAGTCCGCATGATATATTTCCAAGCTATTGTACAGCTGAAACCTTACTTAAACGCGGGCATTTTGACACATTTATTGCCGGTCGGTCCCGACCATCGCGTGTAATAGAAAAAGGAACTATTTGCGAAGAACAATGTGCAATTTTTACCAAGGGTGAAATAACCTGCGAATATGAAAAACAAATCATATTATATGATCTTGACGCGGGAGAATCGGCATCGAAACACGGAGAGGCGGAATATTACAGTTTGTTACACACCATACAGCGGTTTGACGATGGCACCCTTGTGCACATACTTACACACCATGGCCGCATAGTGCGAAAAGATGAAGCGCGTTTAGGTCACGAGATAGCTGATTATAACTTTAAACGTATTGCCGAATATGCGGCGGGCTTAACCGGACCGATTATATTGTCAGGGGATTTTAACCTTCATAAGGAGGCTACTTCATTACAGCCCTTAAAAGAAATTGGTTTGATCAACTTAAATGATCTGTATGAGGTATCGGTAGCACGCAATGAGTTTTCTTTCAGAGCTGATGAGGTTGTCTCCCATATTTTTGTGAACAATGAAGTTGTGGTTGAAGACTACCGTATACCAAATGATAACGTTTCAGATCATTTACCTTTGCTATTAACTTTCAACATAACAAAGAATGGCCTTGTAAATTAATAGTGATACACTACACTTCTCTAGTGATACACTACACTTCTCCTTCACGCTTGCGTAAGAACCACTCGGCGCTTAATAGTAAGAATATGAAAGCGAAGATCCATTTCACGTCGATCATGTCGCTGTAGTGCTTATCTTCAAAAACGAGGGTTTTAATATTCTCGTTCTTTTTGATCAATTCGGCCAATTCTTCTATCTGATTAGGGAACAGCATTTTGCCGCCGCTTTGTGCGGATATGCTGTTTAACAACTGGCGATTGGCTACACTCTGTCTTATTTCCAGGTTAAGCGGCTTAACGGTAAACTGACCGGTAGCGTTGAAGGCGCGGTTACCGAGTAATGTAGTAGCACTATAGGTGTATTCGCCAATGGGCAGGTTGCCGGCATCTAACTGGTACGTTTGCCCCATGCGGGTAAACAGAAAGTTATAAGCTTTGCCATCAACGCTCTTTATTGCCATTTTAACATCAGGCGTATTGGTTAACTGCAAGGCATCATCATACAATTCAGCATTCAGCAATACATTATCGCCCTCATCAAAAATGTTCTTTGACGGGTATGCCCTAAAGCGTTGCTTATCGGTGTTGGCGGTAAGGTATTGTACACTCTGACTAAACAGTTCCTCCAATGCGTGATGATTAGCATAGGTCTGGTATTCGGACAATTGCCAGCGCCAAAGTCCCTCGCCCATTAAAACGCCGCTTCTGCGCCCTGCATCATCACCAAACATTAACAACGGGTACGTTGTCGGCACTGCGCCGATACGCTGCTTTAGCAATACGCCGTTAGGCACAGTTACGCTATAATTGGCATAAGGAGCCATTAATGGCGGGAATTTGTTGATCTTTTGCAGGGTTGAGTCGCTAAGCGTAAACGATGAGAAATCGGTAGCCGTCATGGCAAAAACCTCCTGCATATCATAGCGACTGCTACTAACGGCCGCTAATTTTTGCTGCGAATTAAAGCCTCGAATATCAGCCTGCGCACCCAGCATATACCAAACAGGGATACGGGTTTTGGCTAACTCAGGTCTAAGCAAGGTAAAGGTTGAATATGAGGGCTGATAGAGGATAAGCAAGCTATAATCGCTCCATTTTACTGCGCCCATATCTGCCGTAAGGCCGGCCTTTAGCTCAAAGTTCTTGTTACTTTCAATGGCTTGCTTAATAACCGTCACATCGGGGTGCGGGCCATCATAAAGCAATAAGATCTTTTGCTTAACATCTAATACCTCAACATAAATGGTCTCCGTGTTATTTTGGGTAGACAACTCATTTTTTACAGGCGATATGCTGATGTTGTATTTGTGGATGCCTTTCTTTTCGGCATTTAGTTGAAAGGTGCTGATCTTTTTAAAAGCATCGTTACTTACGGGGAGGTTCTCAGAATGTACAACGCTGCCTCCCTCGCTAACGGTTAGGCGCATAGCCTCGCCCCTGCTTTGCCAGGCTTCGCTTAAAACCTCTATCTCAAAATTATTGCCCAGGTAGGCGGTTTTATTGTAGTTAACGTTACCTATTAACAAATCGCGACGGGCAATGGTATCGCCCAGAGCAATGGTGTAGATGGCAGATTTTATGTTACGTGCATCGTATTGCGGATCGGCACCCTGGTTGTACATACCATCAGTTGCCAACACCAAAGCGCCAATGTTTTGGTTAGCATATTGGTCGTTAAGCTGGCGTAATGCAGCCGACATATCGGTTTTACGGGCGTTAAATGTGTTAGTAAGGCCGTTTTTTAAATCGCCGCCGAAATTAAATTCGCGAACATCGTAATCATCGCCCAAAATATCTTTTAGTTTACCCAGATCGGTTACAAAACCGGCAGGGTTAAAACCGGCGGGTTTAAACTGCGATACAGATTGCGAATTATCCTGCGCCACTAGTATCAGCGGTTTTTGGGGCTGATAGCTTAACGATTGCAGTAAGGGCGATAGAAGCAAAAGTGCTATAATAGATACAGCCAGCGCCCGCAAAACAAACAGGCCACGCCTGAATTTTTCAGCAAGGTTTACAGGCTGACGGTACATTAACCATGCATACGCCACGCCAAGCAGCAGGCAAACCGGCGCCCACCAACCAGAAACAGCGCCCCAGGTAATTGAAAATAATAGCATTTTTGAGGTTTACGTTTTACGCAGTACGTTTACGTTATCGCAAAATGCAAAAAATATCATTAAGTGGTTGAAATGTTTTTGTTACAGAGTGGATTTGGGTTGTAGATCAGTTGTAGGTTGTGTGTTTTAGATTGTAAGTGATACGTTTAACGTTGTACGTTTTAGGATGAAAGTAAAACGCCCCGATAAATCGAGGCGTTTCTATAATCGTAGAAATTTAACAATTCTAAAATCGCATTTCTTAAATCCGAAATTGAAAATTCGAAATTTGAAATCCTTCTACAACATTCCCCCATCAACAGGAATAACCTGTCCGGTGATGTAGGTAGCCATATCAGATGCAAGGAAAACGCAGGCATTAGCCACGTCCTCTGTTTCGCCGGCACGTTTAAGCGGGATTGATGCTGCCCATCCTTCAACAACTTTAGGGTCTAAAACCTCGGTCATTTCGGTGCGGATAAAGCCCGGTGCAATTACGTTGGTACGGATATTACGCGAACCCAGTTCTTTTGCCATTGATTTTGAGAAACCGATTATACCGGCTTTTGATGCCGCATAGTTGGCTTGTCCGGCGTTGCCATCAACCCCAACTACAGAGCTCATGTTTATAAATACGCCCTCACGGTTCTTCATCATTATTTTTGATGCCGCTTTGGTAACGTTGAATACTGATTTAAGGTTTACTTCAATTACGTCGTCCCACTGCTCTTCGGTCATGCGCATTAGCAAACCATCTTTAGTTATGCCGGCGTTGTTTACCACAATGTGCAGGGTGCCAAAATCGGCGACTATATCGTTTATCAATTTATCAGCTTCATCAAATTTTGACGCGTCGGAACGGTAACCTTTTACCTTTGTGCCAAAACTTTGTAATTCCTGCTCAAGCGCCAGGCCTTTTTCAACCGACGATAAGTAGGTGAAAGCCACGTTAGCGCCATGCTCGGCAAATTTCTCAGCAATTTTGCGTCCTATTCCTTTTGATGCACCGGTTATAAGCGCGGTTTTTCCTTCTAATAATTTCATAAACTTTACAGATTCCTTTTCGGGCGGTGAAGATAATCATTTAGCGCGAAATGAGGAATTTCTTAGCTGCTTTACAAGTTATAGCCAACTTGTTTGACCTTTTCTCCCGACATGTTTGTACAACGTCTGAATCTATTTACCAAATTTTTTTAATGATCTTCCCGTCATAACGATACACGCCATCTGAAGCGCCAAACCAAATACTTCCATCATGCGCTTCCAAAATCCCAAAAAGCCCAACTGCACCCGACTTGATTTTGGTTCCCGTTGGTTTTTTATCGGACAAGAATGTCTTGTCGTAACGCGTAAGCACCCAGGCGTCGCTGTTATCACTTTGTGAAGTGGTCCAAATGTTCCCTTGCTTGTCCGTGTATACATAACCAACAGCATTCTGTGTGAAATTGGTAAATGCTGTACCGTCATAGCGCCAAAGGCCGCCACCTCCACCGAGCCAAATATTGCCTTTTTTATCTTTTACCATCGATCGGACATTTTTAAAAGGTTTTCCGTTTTTATCTTTTATAGTGGCAATTGTTTTTCCATTATAAATGCCCGCGTAACTCCATGTGCCAAACCAAACTTTCCCTGTTTGGTCTTCCACAATGGCATTAACCAGGTTTTTGGTTTGGTTAATCATCCAATAAATTTCAGGGGTCGAATACCATTTGGGGTAAACTGATCTTGCAGAATCAGTAC
>CBFGNU010000124.1:0-10908 GCA_965650195.1 uncultured Mucilaginibacter sp.
GTTCATTAAACTGTAAAGCGCGGGCGTATCCTCTGCCATTGCGCCCAAGAACAAAGCAGGGAACTCCATAAGCGCCTTTAGTTTGGGGTGTTTAAAGTATCTCTTTACGTGCGCGCTTAGCGATGTAAAAACCTGGAGCTTTAATAACCCCTTCGCCAGATCCATATCAGCAAACTCTGTGAGTGACAAGCCGGGTTTATAAACCAGTTTATTGATGCCGATGTTATATTTATAAGCGGCCTCGCTCAAAAATTCTTGTAAAGCTACCGCAGCGCCTTTTTCAATTTGCTCAAAAATATCCGCTAACTGTTCCAAATTTTCGGGCACTTCCAGCACGTCATCCCGACCGAAAATGACAGCATATTGCGGATCTAAAGCGCTAAGCTTATAAAAGTCGGCAGGCTTGTAACCCATATCGCCAAAGAACTTTTCAAATACATCAGGCATCCAGTACCAGCTTGGGCCCATATCAAAAGTGTAGCCATTATCAGTATGTATTTGCCTCGCCCGCCCGCCTACGGTAGCGTTTTTTTCATAAACGCTCACCGTACAACCAGCCTTTGCAAGGTATGAGGCCGCGCTTAGCCCTGCGAAGCCCGAACCGATAACTGCTATATGCTTATTTTGGTAGTCGGTACACATCATGAATTAGCAATAACTTGTTCAAAAGCACCAGGTGACTCCAACCATTTCACATTGGCAGGGTAGTTTATTCCACTCAGTACTTTTTTGTTACCGGATACGTAAATATTTGTATTTGGAAACTGCTTAGCTAACTCGTTCAGATACACTTGTGCGTTTGCAAGCGGGCGTATGCGGGTCATAAAAAAGAGCAGATTCTGTGGTTGGGTAGCCTCTGAAGTATTGATAAGGGATGGCAAGGGAACCTTGGCACCCAGATAGATTACCTGCCGGCCATTAGCTCTGAGCAGATAGCTTGCCAGCAACAAACCAATATCATGATCTTCATCTTCGGGTAAAAAAAGCATCCATTTGGCTGCGGCGGCATCTTGTCGGCCGCTGCAACCGTCTATGGCTGTAAAAAGTTTCTGACGGATGATTTGTGACAGGAAATGCTCCTGCGACGGGCACATGCCGCCATTTAACCACATCAATCCCATCCTGACCAACATGGGATAAATTACAAGCTTGTATGTATTTAATAAACCGCTCTGATTAATACATGCGGATATTAGCGAGCTTATTTTCTGCTCGTTGTATATTAAAGTGTTGTTAATTATCTGCGATATAAAAAATTCGTAGCGGTCGTCCGCGGAATTATTTTGGTCGATATCCTTTAGCAATAATTCATTCATCTCATCTTTACTCAACCCACAAGCCTGCGAAATTTTATGGCCTGCGTGATAAAGGCCTGAAATGCAGAGTAGGCGCTTTAGCTGCTCATCATCGTAAAAACGTGTATTTCCGGTTGTGCGTGAGGGAGTAAGCGCACCATAACGGCGTTCCCAAATCCTTATGTTGTGAACGGATATGCCGGACAGCTGCTCTAGATCGGAAATAGAATATTGCATTTTTGTCTAAATTTATTATCAACAAATCTAGACAAATAACTCGTAATTTTTTAAAATTGTTTTACATCTCTCGCGAATTAATTCCGAAACATAAATAGCTGAGCAGATTGTGGCATTATTTTTACAGGTTAAATATCATTCTATTTTAATAAAATTATAATTTCACCAAAGAATTATTGATGAACCTATTTATGTGTAAAAAAAGTCGGTTATTACTAACTGTATTATCTTTTTTTTTAATAACTAATTTAAAAGCACAGGAAACGGACCCAAATTTGGGTATAATTCCTGCTCCGGTTTCTGTCAAAAAAAATGCGGGTAATTTTTTATTGAGTCGTGAAACAACTTTGCTTGCAGACAGCGTTGATAATAAAGCGGTGTTATTTTTGGTGGATTATCTGCAAAATAAAACGGTGTTGCGTATTCAACCCAAACATTTTTCAGGACAAAGCAGCAACAATAGCCTGGTGTTAACCAGTATTGGTTCTGAAACTTTACCGGCCGAAGGCTATCGCCTAACCATAACACCTCAAAACATTACTATAGTTGGTAAAGGTGCCGGCTTATTTTATGGGATACAAACACTTATTCAACTTATTCCTTTTGATCACACGGCAGCAATAACCCTTCCCTGCGCGCAGATAGAAGATTTTCCCCGTTTTAAATATCGTGGTTTTATGCTGGATGTTTCGCGTCACTTTTTCTCAGTGGCTTACATCAAAAAGTATCTTGATCTGATGGCCACCTACAAACTGAACAATTTCCACTGGCATTTAAGTGATGACCAGGGATGGCGGGTTGAGATCAAAAAATATCCCAAGTTGACAGAAATAGCAAGCCGGCGTTTTGAAACCTTAATAGGCAACTATCATGACCGACAGCCGCAGCAATTTGACAATACACCGTACGGTGGTTTTTATACGCAGGATGAGATACGTGATGTTGTGCGCTACGCGGCTGCAAAATATATTAACATCATCCCCGAAATTGATATGCCCGGCCACTCAAAGGCCGCCCTTACGGCTTACCCTGAATTTGGGTGCAACGCGCCCGATACTTATACAGTATCAGGCACCTGGAGCGAAAGGCATGATGTATTTTGCCCCACCGAGGCGACTTTTACTTTTTTGCAGGATATATTGAGCGAACTGATGACCTTGTTCCCCGGAAAGTATATCCATATAGGGGGCGATGAAGTTGCTAAAGACGATTGGAAAGCAAACGCATTCTCTCAGCAATTGATAAAGCGTTTAAAGTTGAAGGACGAAAAAGGCCTGCAAAGTTATTTTATACGTCGCATGGAAGAGTTTGTTAACTCAAAAGGACGTGTAGTTATTGGATGGGATGAAATATTAGATGGCGGTATCGCGCCAAATGCAAGTGTAATGAGCTGGCGCGGCGAAGCGGGTGGTATTGATGCTGCTCAGCAAGGGCATGATGTTATTATGGCACCAAGCAATCAGGCGCTTTATTTAGACCATACACAAGGAACTAACTTGAATACTGAACCTGTGGGAATAGGCGGCAACGCCCCTATTCAGAAAACATATAATTATAACCCGGTTCCTGCACAGCTAACGCCGGATCAGCAGAAATATATAATAGGTGTGCAGGCTAATTTATGGAACGAGTATATTGCTACGCCGAATAAAGTAGAGTATATGCTGCTGCCGCGATTTATGGCCCTATCAGAAATTGCCTGGACGCCGTTAGCCAATAAGAGCTTTACTGATTTTATGGAGGTAAGAATACCTCAGCATCTGGCTGTTCTTGAAAAAAACAATTACAACTATCGCGTTCCCGGTACCATTGGAGCAAAAGACACCATAATGTTTGGCAGTCAACTCACCGCGCAGCTAAAACCATCGGTAAAAGGTGCTAAAGTATATTATACTATTGACGGCTACACCCCAAATGAAACGGATCTGGAATATTCTGTACCACTTAATTTTAATATCCCGCCTAATCAATACCGCGAATTGCAAACGATTGTAATAACCCCCGCCGGAAAAAGAAGCACAGCAACCAAAACCGTTGTTTATAATAAAACGCCGCTGCCTCCCGTTGATTATTTGGGTAGCAGGCAGGGCATGTTGTATCAGCTGTTTCCTGGCGAGTTCACCAGTACACGTCAGTTAAATTTGACGACGGCAGGTTTCGATACTACACAGGTGATAAAAAGCTTTAATACATTGCCTTTTCGTAAAATAGCGTCGTCCTTTGGTGTGATCTATAATGGTTATCTTCGTGTTGACGAGGATGGTATGTATGGCTTTTCAACCCTAACTGATGATGGCTCAATGTTATTTGTTGATGATTATCCGGTGGTTGACAATGACGGACGCCATTCACCAATTGAAAAAAGCGGATCAGTGCCTTTGCAAAAGGGTTTTCATAAGATCACTATTAAATACATAGATGTACGCATACCCGGAAAAATACAGGTTTTTATGACTATCCCGGGCAAACCTAAAGGCGAGCTATCGCCTGAATCACTTTTTTATTAAATGTAAATGAGAAAACTTCCGATCTTTTTAGTTCCGGTACTTTGTGTAATTATTGCCGGCTGCGGTGGTAACGACAAACCGGTAGTTAAAACACCAACTGCTAAAGCACCTACCGTAATGGCCCCTTTCCGATTTCATAAGCCCATAGAAGTATCACCCGGCCAATATTATGATGTGCTGAGCTGGGGCCGTGGAGCGGTTGATACGGGTGCGTTCATTATTCTGCATTCTGATTCATCGGGCAGAAAGTACAACACTACAACCGGTGATCTGGATGGTAAAATAACCGACGTTTATAATACCGACATGGATGCCGACGGCAACCCTGAAATATTGATAGAAGCTAAAAGCACAGATACTACCAAATATGTAAATGTTTACGCTTTCGAGTTTAATGATAACAAAGCCCGCGAAATTGATTTCCCGCGCCTTAAAAGTTCTAAAGCTAATTACAGGGGTAAAGACAATTTTTATATTCAGGAAGGAAAATTGATAAGGGAATTCCCTTCTTACATAGGCAAAGGTAGCGAGGCAAAACCAACGGGCGGCAAGTTTAAACTGGAATATGGCTTGAGCGGGAACGATTTCACTGTAAAAGTACTGGTAACGGATTCTACACTTAAAGAAGAACCTGTAGTACAGGCACCGGTAAAGAAAAAAGAAAGCACCAAAAAGAAAGCCAGTAAGAAAAAGAGACGGAGACGATAGTTAAAGCTATACAAAGTGGTTTTTACCAAATAAAATTTGGTTTGATTGCTTTTTAAACAAAAAATAAAAATTTTCTATTGACATATACTTTTTTGACGTATATTTACGCCATAATTAAAAACAATGAAATTTAACAATGCATATTTTTATGGTTACTACTTTTACTTTAACAGTAAAAGCCGTGACTAATATGCAAAAACATATAACAAGAAATTGAAAAGTCCCGGCCCATACAGCCGGGATTTTTTGCTTAATAACATTATGAAAAAAGATAAACCAAGAGTAGCTATACAGGGAATAAGGGCATCGTTCCATGAGCAGGCTGCATTTGAATATTTTGGCGAGAATATTGAAACTATTGAATGCGACTCGTTCAAGCAAACCTTTGTAGCGCTTGAAAATAAAGAAGCCGATTATATAGTTATGGCTATTGAGAACAGTATTGCCGGTAGCATTCTGCCTAACTACTCATTGCTTTTGGGTTATAATTTTCCGGTAGTTGGCGAGGTTTACTTACCTATACAGCTGCATTTAATGGCATTGCCTGGCGTAAAGTTCGATCAGATTAAATATGTTACCTCCCACCCTATGGCGATACGCCAGTGTAACGACTTTTTTGACGAATATCCACATCTTAAAATTGTTGAGAGCAGTGATACTGCCGCTTGCGCCAAACGTATACGTGATGAACAGCTTACCGACACAGTTGCTGTAGCTAACATACTTGCGGCAAGGTTGTACGGATTAGATATTATTGAGCGCCGGATAGAATCAAACAAAAAGAATTATACACGTTTTCTGATTCTTACCACGCATGACAACGTAACCAAACAAACGCCAAATAAAGCATCGTTATGTTTTCAGGTTAGCAACCAGGTTGGCGCATTGGCTAAGGTGTTGAATATTTTTGCTGATTTAGGCGTTAACATGAGCAAAATACAATCAATGCCAGTATTAGGTAAACGCCATGAGTATAATTTTTATGTTGATGTTGAATGGGATGACAGCAAGCAGTATGATGCGGCTGTGAAGCAAGTACTTAAGTACACCCACAACTTTAATATCTTGGGTGAGTACGCCCGCTACGAAGAAGAAGCTGAAAAAACAACTATCGCAGCAAAAGCAGAAAAACCTGCACGCAAGTACATAAGTATAAAAAAATTAAATAAATAGAACAGATTTACAGACATTCGCAACCAAATTAAAACGATGAAACTTAATTTAAACATACAGCCGCTAAACACATGGATAAACGGCGGAAGTGAGCCCCTGTTAATTGCAGGTCCATGCAGCGCCGAAACTGAGGACCAGTTAGTGGCTACAGCACATTTATTAAAAAGTACAGGTAAAATTGCTGCCCTACGTGCAGGTATCTGGAAACCACGCACCCGCCCAGGCGAGTTTGAAGGAATTGGCAGCATCGGTTTGGAGTGGTTAAAACGCGCCAAAGCAGAAACGGGCTTGCCTACTGCTGTTGAAGTGGCAACCGCCAAACACGTTGAAGAAGCATTGGCAGCAGGTGTAGATATTCTGTGGGTTGGCGCTCGTTCAACTGCAAATCCTTTTACTGTACAGGAAATTGCCGACGCATTAAAAGGTACTGATGTACCGGTAATGGTTAAAAACCCTGTAAACCCTGATATTTCATTGTGGATAGGTGCGTTAGAGCGTATCAACAACGCGGGTATAACTAAACTGGCGGCTATTCACCGCGGTTTCTCATCTTACGAAAAATCAGCTTTCCGTAATGAGCCAATGTGGGATATCGCTATTCATCTGAAAACTTTAGCACCACACCTGCCTATTATCTGCGATCCGAGTCACATTACCGGCAACCGCGATCTGATAGGTTATGTATCGCAAAAAGCGCTTGACCTTGATATGCAGGGATTGATGATTGAGTCGCACATTGACCCAAGTGTAGCCTGGACAGACGCTAAACAACAAGTTACTCCGGCTGCTTTGGCTGAATTGATTGACCGGTTGGTGCTGCGTAAACCAGAAGCTGGAAGCGCTATTGTTAAAGATAAATTACACGATCTGCGTGGAAATATTGACAAGATTGACGATCTGTTAATTCAGAAAATTGCCGAGCGCATGAAAATTGCTGAAGAGATTGGCACCTACAAACGTGATAACAACATTACCATTTTGCAGGTAAATCGTTGGGATGAGATCTTACAAAAAGCCATTAGCTACGGTAAAGCTTTAAAATTAAGCGAAGAATTTACAGAGAAATTTTTAGAGCTGATACATAACGAATCTATCCGCAGACAAACTGAGATCATGAACAAAGATCAGGCTGGTCAGCAGGCAGAAAAACTTACACACGCTTAAAAATGAGCCATAATATTCTGCTTACCAAGACCGGAAAAACCGCAAACGGCACCATTAACCTCACAGGCTCAAAAAGCGAGTGCAACCGCGCGCTTATTATTGAAGCCCTGAGCGATGGCAAGGTTAAGGTAAAAAACCTGTCGGATGCGGCGGATACGGTTACGTTGGCGGGGATTTTAAAGTCGGGTAAGCTTGACAGTGTCCTATCTGATTCAAATAATTCCGAAATCGAAAATCCGATATCCGAAATTAACATTGGACCAGCGGGCACGGCAATGCGTTTCCTTACTGCTTATTATACATTGCAGCCTGAAGAAGTTGTGCTAACCGGCAGTGCGCGTATGAAACAACGCCCGATAGGTGTTTTGGTTGATGCGCTACGTGAACTAGGAGCAGAAATTGATTATGTGGAGAACGATGGCTACCCTCCTATCCACATAAAGGGTAATCTGGCACAAAAAACCAATCGCGTAAGCATAAAAGGCGATATAAGCAGTCAGTACATAACTGCATTGTTGCTAATAGCTGCAAAGCTTCCGCAGGGCTTAGAGCTACATATTGAAGGTGAATTAACTTCCCGACCCTATGTGGAAATGACGCTGGCGATGTTGGAGCAGGCAGGGATACAACACAACTGGAGCGGCAATGTGATAAGCATTACTCATCAGGAGTTTAAAGAAACTGCTTTGCCTGTTGAACCCGATTGGAGCGCGGCTTCCTACTGGTTCGCCATTACAGCTCTTGCTGATGAAGCAGAAATTTTTTTAACAGGGTTAACGGCCTACAGCCTACAAGGCGATAGCGTTATAACTGAGATAATGGCCAACTTTGGTATCACATCGCAGTTTAAGGATGGTGGTGTTTTGCTAAAAAAAGAGGCTAAACCTATCAACAAAAAGTTGTTTGATATGAAAAAATGCCCCGACTTAGCGCAAACCGTCGTCGTTGTTTGTGCCGCGTTGGGTCATGAAGCTACATTTACCGGCTTAGAAACCTTGAAAATCAAGGAAACTGACCGTGTTAAGGCTTTACAGAACGAGCTTGCAAAAATGGGCGTTAAACTGATTGAAGATAACGAACATTACACTATAGATTGCAGCGGCAAATTCATTCCCGAGCGCATGTTCGTTAATACATATGATGATCACCGTATGGCGATGGCTTTTGCACCGTTGGCTTTAATGATACCGGAGCTGGAAGTTGAGGATGCCAAAGTAGTTGAAAAATCATACCCAGCGTTCTGGACAGATTTGGAAACAGTTGGGTTTGTGGTGTCGGAGGAAAAAGGTTAAAAGCGAAAGGTTAAAGGTTTTTGAAGTGATTCAATCACTCATTCAAAATTCAATAATTCACTAATTATAAAATGGCAGGCAATTCATTCGGGCAATTATTCAGAATAACAACATTTGGCGAATCGCATGGCGAGGCTATCGGCGTAATAATTGACGGTTGCCCTTCTATGCTAGATGTTGATTTGGATTATATCCAGGGCGAGCTGGATAAACGCAAGCCTGGTCAATCTAAAATAACTACACAGCGTAAGGAAAGCGATACAGTGCGCATTCTCTCAGGTGTGTTTGAAGGTAAAACTACCGGCACTCCTATCATGATGCTGATTCCGAATGAAGACCAACGCTCAAAGGATTACAGCCACAATACGGATGTTTTCCGTCCATCACATGCCGACTATACTTATCAAACTAAATACGGCATTCGCGATCATCGTGGTGGTGGGCGTTCATCTGCCCGCGAAACAGCTGCGCGCGTAGCGGCCGGAGCTTTGGCTAAACTGCTGCTTAAAACACAGGGTATTGAAATAGTTGCGCATGTAAGCAGCGTTGGTAAAATAGACGCGCCCAATGTAGAGATACTAAGCGCCGATGATTTTATAGCAGAACGTGACAAAAACATTGTTCGCTGCGCCGATCCGGCAACCGCTAATGAAATGATTGACTTTATTGACTCTGTGCGTAAGGACGGCGATACGGTTGGTGGCAAAGTCAGTTGTCATGTGCTCAACTGTCCGGTTGGTTTAGGCGATCCTGTTTTTGATAAGCTTCACGCCGATTTGGGCAAAGCTATGCTAAGCATCAACGCTGTACATGGTTTTGAGTTCGGATCAGGTTTTGAAGGCAGCGAAATGCGGGGATCTGAACATAATGACGTATTTATCAAAAATGAAGCCGGCGAGATCAAAACTATATCAAATTACTCTGGTGGCATACAAGGTGGCATTAGCAACGGTATGCCTATTGAGTTTAAAGTAGCGTTTAAGCCGGTTGCAACCATTATGCATAACCAAGCGACTATAAATGCCGCTGGCGAAGCTGCTGAAATTTCGGGTAAGGGTCGTCACGATCCATGTGTGGTACCGCGCGCTGTTCCTATTGTTGAAGCTATGGCCGCGCTGGTTATTGCCGACTATTGGCTGCGCAATAGAAATACAAAATTGCCGCAGTAAAAAATATGTTAATACGGTGCTGCAACTATCCACTTTCAATAGCTATTGCGTTAGCTTTTGCATTGGTGTTAAACGGGTGCCAGGAAAAGTCTGAGCCGAAAGACGAAGCGCAGAAAACACCCAGTCGACCATCTGCGCAGGCGAAAGAAATGCCGGAAATACCGAGAGATAGTATTTCTCTTTTTATTCTTGATGAGGTAATCACAAAAGACGAAGACACAGCAGCTTTTGTTTCTGTATCAGATATTGACAGGCTTCCAGGAGATTACAATTCGCCTGCCGATTCAGTTGACCGTCTTGTTATTCCAAGTCTGGAAAATAAGGAGGCAAAAGACACGCGACATTTAACGTTAACATCGAAATATAGAAAAAGGTTACTTTCAGGTACGGGCATATCAGAAACTGATAGTCTGTTTGTTTATGATTACGGTAAAGACGTACTTTTAAGTTTTGCCATTAGCTCTCTCGACGCTGTTGCCAAATTAAGTGTCTATGAAGATGAGACAGTTGCACAACACTCTGCAAGAGATTATATGTTAGGCTTCAAGATAGATCGAGCTGCCCTAGTTAGCATTAATAATCGTTATCCTTCTACTAGCTATGTTTACATAGGTGCTAAAAATCCTTTTACCAGGAATCAAATGCACCCTATTGTTTGGAAGAGAACCGACCCAAAGAACTTTCCATCAATACCATTGCGAACCGAGGACAGAGAAATATTAAAAGGGTTTAAACTTACCGGCAGCTACACGTTTCAGTCAGACAGAAATCATTTTTACCTTCAGGATTTTGTTAATAAAGAATCACATTGTGAGCGAGTAATTATTTGCGACGTTAATGGTAAAATAATACGTAACGAATTGTTAACGGAAACCGAAGGCACATCTCCCGCACGATTGAGTTTCGCAAGCAGTAAAACAAAAATGTATGAACAGTGGACTGGCCGGTTGCTCAAAAACAAACCGCCATTAACATTAGGTTTTGAATACATTTCGTTCGGCTGTCCGGTATTGTCTTTTGTCAATGAGTCGCACGGCTTCGTTGAGGTAAATTGCGATAACAGGCATTAAAACACCCTCCTCAAAATTTCATTTGGCCTATTGGGTTACCTTTCAAGTCCCGGGAGTATAAACATCAGGTGCCTCTCATAATTTGCACCCTCTGATTTTGCAATGTTAACCTATACTATCCAACTTTACAAAGAAGCTTACAGCGGTCTGTCAAAAAATAGCTGGTATTTAAGCATTGTGATGCTCATAAACCGCAGTGGCACTATGGTAGTGCCGTTTTTGAGCATCTACTGTATTCAGCAGCTGCATTTCAGTATTGTGCAGGCCGGTACTATTATGGCGTTGTTTGGGGT
>CBFGNU010000125.1:0-10709 GCA_965650195.1 uncultured Mucilaginibacter sp.
CATTATGTAGCGCTACGTCTGCCTTGCGGGTTTCTTTAACCCAATGGTACAGTTCATTGTTGTCGGTTGTGTCAACAGGAATACCTACTTGTTTGACATTTCCTCGGTCTGCAATCGGTACAGCCAACAATTGCTTTAACTGTACAATAGGCACACCAAATGATTCTGTATTACCAAAAGCATTTACTTCTTCAGGCGTGAAGGCAATTCCATATTTTTCCCCCATTGCCTTTAAAGTTTCCATTCTCAGGTCGGCACCTTCAATATTATAAAATACTTTTCCCTGGCCAACTATAATTGCGGCAAAATCAGTTTCAGGAAGCATTACTTCCGATGCGGCAGCTGGCACTATAGCTGTAATCGGGTCCTGAGTTTTTGGTTTTGCCGACAATATGAAGAATGTAAGCAAAAGAAACGCTACGTCGCACATGGCGGTCATGTCAATTGCTGTACTCTTTCTTGGGACTTTTACTCTGGGCATAATCTAATTTTTTAATATTTAGTGTTTAAATAATCGGTTTATATATCCGGCTCTTTTTAGGAGCCGGATATTAGGCAAACACTAAAATTTATTTGTTTTTATGCGATGCAGCAAATGTTTGTACAATGCTGAATCCTGTTTCGTCAATTGCGTAAGTTAAACCATCAATTTTTGAAGTGAACAAGTTGTACATTACGATAGATACAGTTGATGTTGTGATACCCATTGCAGTGTTTACAAGTGCTTCAGAGATAGCTGCTGATAATTTTGAAGTGTTGTTACCAGAACCTGATAACTCGGCGAAGGCCTTGATCATACCAATTACTGTTCCTAACAAACCTGTTAATGTACCGATAGATACCAATGTAGCTATGATAGTTAGGTTTTGCTCTAACATTGGCATTTCCAATGAGGTAGCTTCTTCAATGTCTTTTTGGATAGCTAATGTTTTTTGATCAACATCTAATGTAGCTTCCAACTCCATTTCGCGATATTTTTTAAGACCAGATTTGATTACGTTAGCAACAGAACCTTTTTGTTTGTCGCACTCGCTTGAAGCGGCATCAATGTTACCTGAGTTAAGGAAACCTTGTATTTTTCTAACAAAAGCATCAACGTTGCTGGTACCTGAAGCTTTACCGATAACGATAAATCTTTCAATAGAGAATACGATAACCATTAAGATGTAAGACATACCCAGTGGTACTAAGAAACCACCTTTGTGTACAGTTCCATAGATGTCTGTTGGCTCGCCGTCAACCACATCTCCCCCTTTGTAATGACTTGGATCACCTAATATAAATACGAATATTATAATTGCCACAGCAAGACAAATTGGAATGGTCAGGCTTGCAAAAATGCTGCTTTTGCTTGAGCTTTCTTTTTTAGCAGTAGTAGTTGGTTTTGTTGGTGCGTTTGCCATTACTTTAAATTTTAGTTTTGATTTTAGTTTTTGTTTATGTTTTTAATTTAACGTGCTTTTTTTTAGCGGATAACAAAATTAAACTTTTAATGAAATAAAAAAACTCTTTTGTTATTCTTTAACAATTATTTAATAATAAGAACCTTTGCCGCCGTTTTATTAAACGCAGATAGCTATAAATCTTTGTATTAAACAATCTTTTACAATGAAACCCATTATTTTTTATAATCGCAAACAATACTTTACATATTTTATGTAATTATACTGTTATAGTTAAACTTTCGTGTTTGTTACTTAAACATGCGTGATAAAAGATAAACTTTCCTCACATACAGCATTCCGGCACAAACGTTCAGGTTTTAAATAATAACCACTGCAATACGTTTATAAATTGGTTTAATTGGTTGCGCAATGATAATCATTACAAGTATAACTAAATAAATAGTTATTTTATTATTTCTGATACAATTTTTTTTTAATGCGTAATTGCAACATATACTGGCACTTATCCGCCTGCCTTTTTTGCTTTAAAACCTTCTGCCAATAACATAGCCAGGATTTTATCGCGAAAATCGCCCTGTATCAGAATCTCTCCATCTTTAACAGAACCTCCTACTCCGCATTTAGTTTTGAGTTTCTTACCCAATTCTTCCATCTCGGCTGCTTTTCCTATAAACCCTGTAATAGCAGTAACCATTTTGCCCCCGCCTTTTCTATCCAGGTATATCTTCAAATTTTGTTGGCGTGGTGGCGTAACCGCATCTGCTTCCGCCTGTGGTTGGTTATTATTAAAATCCGGGTCGGTTGAGTACACGAGGCCTGAAAAACTATTTAACTTTTTTGACATATGGTGTGCTTAGTTCTTAAAAGTATCGCCAACAATTACTTGTAAAGTAGCCGGCTTTATTGTTATATCTACCTTCGCTTCCATTTTTGCCGGTTCGCCATCCAAGTGCATGGGCCCTGCCTCATCTCGTTTAACTTCTATATGCTGTCCCTTTATTATCTCCACAAAACCTGAACTATCGGCTGTTTTAGTAAACATACGTAAAACCATCTCAGGAAAACGGTACAACGGGAATGGCTTTACTATACAAACATCAAGCGAACCATCCTGCACCGAAGCCTTTGGTGATATATGCGCGTTATTACCGTACTGCGATGAATTGGCAATGCTTAAAATAAACGCTTTACGAGTGTAATTAACGCCATCAATATTTAAATAGTATGTATCCGACTTATAATTTATAATTTCTGCAAGCGATGATTTTACATAGCTGAAAAAACCCCGCTTTTTACCCCCTGCAAAAACCTGGCCTATGTGCGCGTCGAAACCCATTCCGGCTATATTAAAAAATGGGTGACCGTTAGCTTCGGCCGAATCAATTGCTTCAACCTGAAGTTTATTTAATGTTTTTATTGATTCTTCAATACCCATGGGGATCCCTAAAAAACGCGCTAATCCGTTTCCTGATCCACAGGGGATTATACCCAGCGTTAAACCACTACCCACCAAACCCGATGCCGTTTCGTTAACAGTACCATCTCCACCCACTGCAACAACAAGGTCGTATTTTCCTACAGCGTCTGCTGCTACCTCGCTGGCATGTGCCACGCCTGTTGTAAATATAATAGTAGACTCAAACAAAGTTTTATCCAGATGCTTTTCTATCTGTCCGGGCACATTGTCCTTCTTCTTCCCTCCCGATATCGGATTTATGATAAATAATGCTTTCTTTTTCAACTACCTATTAATTAAGGTGCCAAAAGTAATTGTATTTTCTGCTTTGTGAAAAATTGTTTTATTTTTGCCCAGTTGATGGTGGACTGATTTAGCTACCCGGTATAGTTTTTACCGTGAGTTTGATTGCAACCACGTAAAAAAGTGCTAATCATGCTTCTTTACTTATAGCAATTGCAACTCTCTCAACCAGTATTTACTGTCTCAATTTATTTAATTTATAATATGCCTTATTTATTTACGTCAGAGTCGGTATCAGAGGGTCATCCTGATAAAGTTGCCGACCAAATATCGGATGCTTTGATAGACAATTTTCTTGCTTTCGACCCCGAATCAAAAGTAGCCTGCGAAACTTTAGTAACTACCGGTCAGGTTATATTAGCCGGCGAAGTAAAATCCAAGGCTTATCTTGACGTACAAAGAATAGCGCGCGAGGTGATCAACAAAATTGGCTACACCAAAGGCGAATACATGTTTGATGGCAGCTCTTGCGGTGTGCTATCAGCCATACATGAGCAATCGCCGGATATTAACCAGGGTGTTGATCGTAAGGCGAAAGAAGAGCAAGGTGCCGGCGACCAAGGTATGATGTTTGGCTATGCTACTATCGAGACCGACAACTATATGCCGCTGGCATTAGATATTGCCCACGCTTTATTAATTGAGTTGGCAGCCATCCGCCGCGAAAATTCTGATATCAAATACCTTCGTCCTGATGCAAAGTCTCAGGTTACGTTGGAGTATGATGACAATAACCAGCCTACCCGTATAGATGCTATAGTAATTTCTACCCAGCATGACGACTTTGATGAAGAAAAAGCAATGCTGGCCAAGATTAGTCAGGACATTATCTCTATCCTTATCCCACGGGTAAAAGCTAAATATCCAAAATACGCCCACTTTTTTAACAGCGATATTAAATATCACATTAACCCAACCGGTAAATTTGTTATTGGTGGGCCACACGGCGATACCGGCTTAACCGGTCGTAAGATCATTGTTGATACTTACGGCGGCAAAGGCGCGCATGGTGGTGGCGCATTTTCTGGCAAGGACCCGTCAAAGGTTGACCGCTCTGCTGCTTATGCCACCCGCCATATTGCTAAAAATTTAGTAGCTGCTGGCGTTTGCAGCGAGGTATTGGTACAGGTATCATACGCTATAGGTGTTGCACAACCAATGGGCATTTATGTAAATACCTACGGCACGGCCAAAGTTGGTTTAAATGATGGCGAAATAGCCCGCAAGGTTGAAGCTATATTTAATATGACGCCGTACGCTATAGAAACCCGCTTTAAACTGCGCAATCCTATTTACAGCGAGACAGCAGCTTACGGGCACTTTGGCAAACCAAGCCAAACGGTTACTAAAAGCTTTACCCACCATGATGGCTCTGTTATCTCTCGCGAGGTTGAGTTGTTTACTTGGGAAAAGTTGGACTACGTTGATAAAGTTAAAGCAGCTTTCGGATTATAAGAAAGTTCACAATATTAATCAGGGCGGTGCATAACCGCCCTTTTTTATGCAGCAATAATTGGTAATAAGCTATGCATCATCCCGAAGAGAACCCCTGGCAGGTAACATCGCAACAAAACGTTTACGATAATAACTGGATAAACCTTACCGAATACCAGGTGATAAACCCAGCCGGCAAGCCGGGTATTTATGGCAAGGTGCATTTTAAAAACCGCGCCACTGGCGTTGTACCGCTTGATGCCGACGGTAACACCTACCTGGTGGGCCAGTACCGCTTTGCGCTTGATGAATACAGCTGGGAGCTACCCGAGGGCGGCGCTCCGCTTAATGAAGACCCTCTGGCTGCTGCCAAACGGGAATTACTGGAAGAAACCGGCCTTAAAGCCAATAACTGGACCGAGATACAGCGCATGCACCTAAGCAACTCGGTGAGCGACGAGCTTTGCATTATTTACCTGGCAAGGGGCTTAGCGCAGTTTGAGGCCGAGCCCGAAGATACTGAGCAACTGCAAACCCGCAAGCTGCCTTTTGAGGAGGCCTACCAAATGGTGTGCGATGGCCGCATAACCGACTCGGTTACAGTGGCGGGAATTTTAAGGGTGAAGCTGATGTTGTTAGAAGGCAGTATCTGACCCGCATAATAGCTAAAATATTTATAATTTAGCAGCAGTAATTACCGCTATGAGGAAGCTTTTAGGCTACATTTTATCGCCCATAACAATTGTACTGTTTTTTGTGGTGCTGTGCGTTTTTCAGCCGGTACAGTGGTTGTGTTATAAACTGGGTGGGTACGCTGCTCACAAACGGTCAGTAGATATACTTAACTTTTGCCTTACCGCCACAATTTACGTTTTAGGCGATACCGTTACCTACATCAACAAACAACACCTGCCCGAAGGCCGGCCCATTGTATTTTTGGCCAATCACCAAAGTTTGCTGGATATACCGCCGTTGATATGGCACCTGCGCAGGTATCATGCTAAATTCATTTCCAAGATAGAGCTCACCAAAAACATCCCATCCATATCCTATAATTTAAAGGTGGGCGGCGGCGCTAATATTGACCGTAAGGACCAGCGCCAAGCTATTACCGAGCTGATGAAGCTGGGCGTACGTATGAAGGAAAACAACTGGTCTACTGTTATTTTCCCCGAGGGTACCCGCTCTGCGGATGGTAAAGTGCGCAAGTTCCAGTCGGCGGGGATAGCTACTATATTGAAGAAATGCCCGGATGCGCTGCTGGTACCTATTGCCATTAACAACTCGTGGCAGGTTGTGCGCTATGGCATTTACCCGCTTAACACTTTCATAAGCGTTACCCTTGAGGTGCTTGAGCCCATTGAACCCAACGGCGCGCCGGTTGATGAAATGGTGGCTTTGGCAGAGACACGCATTAAGGCTTATTTAGGGCAAATTGAGTAATGCGTTGCGCCGCTTGCGAGGCCGTCATATTATACTACTGTTTCAGCATTTTTTGCATAATCTCTGTTGCCTTACGTAAATTTTCATTGAACTGGGCGTCTTTTGCCGCTTTAGCTCTTTGCCGTTCTAATTCTGCCTGGCGCTCCCGCTCTTCTCTTGCAGCTACCCGCTCAGCCTCGGCCCGTTTTTGTTCCGCTGCGTTAGCGGCGCGGGTAGCTTCCATTTTTCTGTCGTAAATTACAAACTGGTTTTCTTTAATAACTTTGTCGTAGATTTTTTTATAATCGTCTACACTGTCAAATTGTGCAGACAACGATTGCAGGTAGGCATTATCAAAGCTATAAACTATAAAGGGGGCCGTCCATTCTGTTGTTAAATTTACTTTAAGCAGCACTCTAACCGTTTTACCTGCAGGCGTCATATAATAAAACTCAAAATCATCTGCTTTACTATCAAAAACATATTGCTTTGCTTTGTCGTCGTACTTTACCTTAGTTAAATACTTTTTTGTGAGCATTTTTGCAACTTCCTCCTCAGTTCCTACATTGCGATGTGCCAATAAATCAGAGAAATTGGGGGTTGGAGCCAACGCGAGCCGTGTATCCAGGTCGGTCAACGAGGGGCTTATTTTAAAGTAAATATAATGGTTGATGTTGCTAATTACACATTCAATATTTTTACTGAAATAATTACTTACGTCGCGTCCCGTGCCTGTTTTGGTCCAGGCTGATAGATCAAATGCCTTTTTTAGTTTACTAAACGCTATTGGATCAGGCGCGGTAAAAGTTATATTGCTAAGCAACCAAAGTTTGTTCAATTCAAAATCTACAGTAACATTTCTGTTAAAATAAGTGCTATAATTGGTGCTGGCAAGTTGGTTGTTTTCGTCCAGCGTATGCCCGCTAAGCTTTTTATAGTAAAATGAATAACCCAGTTTATTTACAAAATTTAGCGCTGCATTGGTAACATCTACATAGTTGCTATGTATATCAATATTGTTTATATCAAAATCCTGCGTGGCGGCTGGTAGTTGTGTGTTGCTATGTGCAACGCGTTCCGTTGAAATGTAATAAATTAATCCGGGCTCATCCTCATTACTATCCAAATCTTCCATTGAACTTAAAGTAGTGAAGATGTCGCCATTTCTGTACAAGGTGTCGCTATAACCTTCGCTTATTGTTGTGAGGCTGCCAACGCCCAACATTGCTTTTATTGCATTATAATGTTTTAGATTTTTGACTGAAAAAGATATTTTGTTAACGATATTTGTTTTTGGAGCGGTAACGTACGCTGTTAGGCGACCGCCAAACTCAAGCGATTTTTCAACCTCGGCGTTACCGGGATCCTTTTCGTGTGTAACAGGATTAAAACTGGGCAGAGTTTCCTCATCCAAATTGTTTAGATCGACCTTTAGTTTTTTGAATTCATCGCTTAAAATTTGTACTGCATCGTCGGCATCCTTACCCAGAAAGTCTATTCTGTTTAATACGGTTTTTGAAACCGGCTTTGCAACCGTTTTTGCACCCGGCTTAGCTATCGGCTTTTTAACTTGAGCGCTTAGCTGGCTGCTAACTGCTATGCTTAACAAAACTGCAATACAAAATGTACTTTTCATGCTTAAAAAAATTGTATAAGGGGTTCGGTGTTTGCCTATTGCTACCTCAGCACTGAATCAGAGAGCAAATGATGCATTTACCGGTTAAAAATCAAATATAAGTTATTGGTAATCTATATCATATACCTAATAATAGCTATTTTTTGATCTTAATTATACAAAACCCCGACATGTATCAACAGCATTTCAATAATGTGCGAAGATGTATTCGGTCGTTTCAATGTGTTGCACACACGCCGCGAGCGAACACTCATCCTCACCGAAACAATCCGCCCTTCGCCGATTTAATACACCCCTTCGCCCGATAATCATTTTAGCAGATTAAGCGCCACGCTACTTTCGCGGCATGACAAATTTGATCCTCTTAACATTATTGCTGCTTACCATTACCTTAAGCCTGGGTGGTGGCCTTTACGAAACGTTGGTTATCTATCCCAACTGGAAAAAAGACGTTCATCCCTCAACGCTTTTAGAAAAACTGCACAGTTCGGGGCAAATGCTGGCGGGTAACAGGTTTTGGCCATTGGTGTCGCCGGCGCAGGTTTTGCTTTCAATAGCTAACATGGTTATGGCTTACCTGCATGATGGCCCGGCAAGGGAAGTGTGGTTGACAGCCGCTATCATCATATTTGTATCGCGGGTTATCACCTTCAGTTACTTTATACCCGTAATGCTGCGCTATATAATGAAGTCCGAACATGTTGAACCCAACCGCTTGCGCACTATTGTTAAATGGTGGGTGGGGTTAAGTCCGTTACGGTTACTACCCGAAGCTGCCGCCTGGGGTTTGTGCATCTATGCATTGGCGAAAATGATATAGGCTTAATTAAAAACGTGTTGGGCTGTAATATTTAGCAGCTATCTGCAACTAACTATAAAAAACATTATGAAAGCATTAGTATTGTTTATTATGTTATCCCTTGCGTTAACTGCCTGCGGACCAGAGTCATCGCCCGAGGGCAGAATGACCATAAAGCTGAGTGAGCTTAAACAAGAAATAGACAGCCTGAAAACTCAAAACGCAGGGATAAAGGACAGTCTGGCTAAAATAAGTACGGAGCTAAAAACTTTAAAAAAATAAACAAAAAAGCGTTTGTGCTGAATACTCATTCAACACAAACGCTTTCAGAACTTATAAGGGAAATATTACCGTACCGGCCGCTGCGCGTTGTAGGCAATAATATATTCCATATCGGGTTGTGCTGAGCCAAGCTCGGCAATAAAGCCCGGTTTTGTCTGCGCAATTTTTCCTTTAACCAAATAAAAAAGCTCAGCCAGTTTCTCAGGAAAAGCTTTTACAGATACGGTAGGATAGTACTGTTTTTCAAGAGCTGCCTTTTCTGCAGTAGCTACGGCGCGTAATGACCAAGCCTCATCGGGCTTAAAACCAAGTTCGGTAGCCTTATTATCCAGATCATATACGTATACCCTGGCTTGTTGTTCAACGGTTGTTATTTTCATGGTGTTTATCTTTAAAGCATTCTGATAGATATTCATTTTCTCCCTGCCATTAACTGATGCAGGCACCTCTTGACAAAACGCCTTAGCTTGAGTGCCAATTATATCGGCTTTAAAAACAAGATTACATTCAATCTATTTTACCGGTATTATTTAGCAAAAGCTTAAAAATTACCGATTTGAAATTAAGAGTAACGTCTAAGAGAAGTAGTGGTATAACGACCAGATTTTTATAAAGATAGTGTTTAATGGCGTTGATACACTATTTATATTACTACGTTAACCTATTGTGAGGAACAATGGGTATTAAAATTTGTAAAGTACCCAATTAGTGGTTTCGTGCACTTTTTGCAGCCTGGCGTAATTATTTACCGTTTGATAAAGAATCGGCGGGTATTTTGAGTTAAGCAGTGTATACCCTGCCATTAAATTTTTAGGTGAAGCGATCAGTATGTATTCGGCATAATCGGCGGGCGATTCTATGGCGCTTAAGTAACCATTCTGATAAGGCATAATAAGGCCGGAAATGTTATCAGTAAATGCAATTATTTTATAGGAGATCGCGTCATCAACCAATACGCGCGCCTTTTCGGGCAGGCCATTAATGTAATTGGCCATCTCACGCTCTTCGTCTTCATCTGTATCAAGTTTCCTGTCAATAAACGCGGTGATAAACTTTTTTTCTTCATCTAATGATGAATTCTTTAAAAAGTAATATCCGGTGAAAACCTGCAGCGCCATAATTAAACCCAGCGCCGTTTTAAACACAAATTGCTGTTTAATACCGCCTCCTTTTATAATTACGCATAAAAATGCAAGTATTAAAAAAATAAGATAGTACTGATAAGCAATAAACACTTTCTCGTACTTTAAATGTAAAAACTCAACAAAGGCAAAAGGGGTAAGCAGGGTAAGTATTTGGTAAACCTTGTCCCTAAAAAAGAATATCATTAACAAAATGAGGGGGCAAAAAACCAATACCTTAGCCGAAATAAGTAATGAAATTTCTCCCATTTCGCCTTGCGGATTTAAAGAGGCCAGGTCATAGTTCAGGCGGTCGGCTAACACCGTCCAGGTTGAATACGGGCTTTCTAAAAAGTAATCAACGTCATTAGCGTTGGTTAGATTAAATAGCTTATAACAAATAATTGAGGCGATGGGCAGAATAAAAAGTATAAGATACAGCGCGAAGGTTTTATTGATAAGCTTACGCCGCAGCGAAGGGCTGTTAAAGCTTAACGTCATCCGGAAGATAGATTCCTTTTCGGCCAGGTTAAGACTATGTACGGCAATTGAGAAAATGAGCGGTATAAAAAACAGCGTGAGCCAAATAAATTTATAATCGCAAAATAGCAGCAGAACAAGGCACACGCTGGCTATTGATACGTGGAACGTTGTATTGGATTGATAATATTTGAACAGGTTGGAGAAGAACAAATAAAAGAACAAAAGCACCAGGTAAATAGACTTACCCGAGCAGGCCGCGTAAAGCATACCGGGATGAAATAAAAACACGGCCAGTAGTAAGAATAAATAAAAATCGTCTTTCAGATTTTTTATAACTGCACCGGCCATTAGGTAAAAAAGCACGGCC
>CBFGNU010000126.1:0-10688 GCA_965650195.1 uncultured Mucilaginibacter sp.
GCATCCAATTCTTATTTTGGTTTTACACCACGCTTAAAAGCAGGATTTACAAAACCGACCGACGAGTCTATTACTCCACCAACCGGAGAAAGCAAAGCAGAAGAACCTACCAAACCCAAAGTTGGCTTTACACCACGTTTTAAAGCAGGAGTTACAAAACCTGCCGAGGAGTCTGCTCCACCTATCGAAGAAAGCAAAGCAGAAGAACCCACCAAACCGAAGGTTGGTTTTACACCACGCTTTAAAGCGGGAATTACGAAGCCTGCTGAACCTGTTGGTACGGTACCGGAAGAAAACGAGAAGTCACACGCCCCACAGGAAGAAAAGAAAGTTGAAGAATCTTCGACTCAAGACAAGCCTAAAATTGGGTTTACGCCACGATTTAAGGCATCTGCGCTGCCAAAGCAACAACCACCTCCGGAAGAGGAGTAGAACTATTTACAGTAAACCGCCTGGGCGTCTTTAGCTTCCTTCAATCCCAGTGAAACAGCTGCTGCAATATCTCCACACGCACCCAATGCATTACCACTAAGTCTTTTAAACAATCCACGATTTAAATATGCCTGGGCATTTTTTGTATCGAGCGCTATGGCTTGATCATAATCTTTTGCAGCGCCAGTCACGTTTTTCACATTCAAGCGGGCATCGCCACGCATGCGATAAAATTCACTGTTCTCAGGGTCAAGTCTTATCGCTTCGCCAAGATCGGCTTCCATGCGGTCAATATCAGGCAGCAAACTTTGGGCAAGGCCTCGGTAAGCAAATATTTTTGTGTTATCCAGATTAATAATCAAAGCTGTTGTATAATCATCAATCGCACCCTGATAATCCTTTATTGTCATTTTCACGTTGCCGCGTATAAAAAAAGCCAGATCGTCCTTATCCTGTATCGCTATAGCTTTATTCAGATCTTTAAGGGCACCTGCTGCATCGTTAAGCGCAAACTTTGCATTGCCTCGGTTATGATAAGCCTCAAAAAGTGCCGTATCCATTTTTAACGCGATGTTATAATCGGTTATAGCGCCCTCAATATCTCCATTATTTTGTTTAGCTATTCCCCTTCGAACATAAAACTTTGGGTTAGTGGGATGCTTTTTTAATTGGTCGTTGGTAAGTACCACCGTCTCTTTGTTAAACCCACCTTCAAGCATAGCATCAGCTACACGTATGTATAGTTGTTCATCTGCTGAATTAACCGCTATTATACTTTGCAAATCCTGCAATGCCGCAGAACGCTTTCTCATTCGTAAAAACAAATAAGCACGACGGAGATAATTTTCCGTATTATTTGCATTAAGAACAACTGCCTTATTGAAATCGGCTAAGGCCTCGCTATAGTTTCTTGCCCCGGTTTTTATTTCCCCTCTAATGGCATACGGAAAATCATTTTCAGTGTCAATCTTTATTGCCTTGTCAAGTTCTTGTAAAGCCCCTAAAGTATCACTTTCAACATATTTTACCCTTGCCAGCGTAACGTATGCGTCGCTGTTTTTTGCGTCGGCTTCAATTGCAGCGTTAGCGTCGTCTTTTGCTTCGGCATAACGCTTAATGCTGAATTTTGCTTCTGCGCGATTTTGAAACGCTTCTGAATTTTTTTTATCCAGTTCAATAGCTTTGCTAAAGTTGGTAATTGCGTCTTCTTTATCGTTTAGGTTATTCTTTACTATGCCGTTATACAGATAAAGCTCCGCCCGATTGGGGTATAACTTAATAAGATTGTCAAAGAATGCCAGGGCAGCAGTATCATTCTTAGCGTTGGAGAGGGCGTTGGCCAGGTACTTGTATACATTGGGCATTTCCGGCTCTAAAGCTATAGTTTGCTTAAAATCTTCTACAGCAGCGGGATAGTTAGCCAAATTAGCCTGCAAATTAGCGCGATAAAAAACCGCTGTGGCATTCTTCGGATTTAGCTCAAGTGCTCTTGTGTAATCGGTTATTGCCTCTTTATAGTCGCCTATTTCACTTTTTGAGTTGGCCCGATAAAAAATAAGGTCAGAGTTTTCAGGATCTAACTTAACCGCTATATCATAGTCGACTATAGCGCCTTTATAGTCTTTTAAATTAGCTTTAGCTACGCCCCGGTATTCATACAATGATGCATCGTTAGGCGTAATCGCTATCGCTTTGGTAAAATCGGCAATGGCGCCTCCGTGATCACCCGAGCTGGCTTTTGCATTTGCCCGATAGTGGTACATATTGGCATTACGCGGGTTAATGGAAATTGCCTTATCAAAATCTTTTATTGCGGCTGCATACCGGCGGGTGTTATTATAAGCATTAGCGCGGTAAAAATAGGACTCTACATTGGCCGCCGATGAGTCGAAATGTATAGATTTACTATAATCCTTTATAGCCAAAGAATCATTCTTCAGATTTGCATAAGCGTTAGCACGATAAAGGTATGCCCTTGCCACGGTGCTGTCTTTTTCAATGGCCTTAGTAAAATCCGCTATTGATCCTGTGTAATCATTTACAGCAGATTTAGCATTTCCATTTTGAATGTGGTCTTCTGCCGATTGCGCAACACACCAGAATGGTATTAGCAGAAAACAGGCAATTAACTTTATCATTCTTTTTTGAGTATGCTATTTATGGTTTAATAATAAGTGATATCGACGCGCTTGAACCGTTACCTGTATTACGCCCGGATATAAACGTTCCGCCACCAACAAAGACTGTAGCTTTTTTTGAAAATGTATAACCATAGCTTAAAGATACCTGGTTAAAGGTAAAGTCTCTATTGCTGCCTATTTGTTTTGCATTAAAGGCCGTGCTTAGGCTGCTGGTTGAATAAAAGCCGCCAATAGAAGCCAATACCTGATTTTTACCGCGTCGGTCAAGCGTCAGACCAACCGTGCCCGAATAACGATCCTGTATGGGCCCGCTGCCTCCAAAATACTGCCTAATGCCATTCTCAACAGTAAAGTAATAGTTCTTACCTAATAAGCTGCCACTGCCCGCAAATAAGAATCTTATTTCGGCGCCCTGAGCTTGGTAACCTAAACTAAGACCTTTATACAAGGGGACAATATAAGTGGCTTGAATACTAAAATAGTATATGTAATTAATATTGGCCGCATAATAACGCAGGCCTATTTCAAAGTCTGCAGGGCCTTGGTTTGTTTGGCTATAACCTGTAGTGTCTCGGTAGCTATTAAAAGTATAAGGCAGAGTACCAACCAATGTGAATCGTCGTGATATGCCGTATTCTGTGTTAATAGAATATGTAGTTGAATTGTAGTGCCCCTTATTAGAGAATGGCTTAAGAATACGCAATGTATCCCAGCCCTTGTTGGCAAAGAAATAACTTACCGAGGCTGCCATCGTTACACTACGTGGCCTAACCGGGAAACCACCTGCTAAAACGGTTGAACTGTAAAGTAACAACAGGCTTCCGAGTAAAATATTCACTAAGCTTTTTTTCATTTCAAGTGATCTTAAAAAAGTCCGAACGTATCATGTAACCACCTGCTTTGATAATCCACATAAGTTTTGCCCACTTCGTGGCCAAGGTCCTTAAATATAAAAATGTGTTTTTTGTAATTTATATTGTTGTAAACCGCATACGCATTTGAGGGCGGAACCAAATGGTCAAGCAAGCCCATACCCAAAAGCGTGGAAACCTTTAACATCGTTGCAAAGTTTTTGGTGTCATAATAGTCAAGATTATTCATCACCTTTTGCATATTAAGGCCGGGCTGTGTCTTAATATATTGCTTGATATCTTTAAGTGGCCATTCTACTTTTCCTTCCAGATTTTGGACGTCGCTCATAACAGGATTTTGTGCGGAGCACAGCTTAACGCGGCTATCAAGCGCAGCGGTTGCAATTGCCAAATATCCCCCCAAACTACCTCCGGACACGATGATCTTGTCATGATCTAGCTCGGGCCGGGAAAAAATGAACTCTACGGCGCGTAAACAGTCCATTATGGCACCTCGCATTACATATCTTTCCTTATTCTCTATATGGTAGGATATATAATCGTCATAACGGGTATTTATCACACCGCGAAACAATCCCTGTCCGCGTATATCAAGTGTAATTATGGCCAGATCGGGCTCATCTCCCATTATGGGTTTAGCGGCAACCTGGTAGCCGGGTAAAAGAAGCGACACGGCAAATTTCCTCTTCTTTTTTGTCACCGGTATGGTAAGGTAGCCCCCAACAAGCACATTATCTAACGATCGCATTTCAAAGCGATACATGGCACGTGCATCCTTTGTGGAATCGGGCAACGGTATAAACTTAAAATCAGGAGGTATTGCAGCTAATTCAGCTTTCGTCTTGCTCCAAAACGCCTCAAAGTCTGCAGGCTTTGGATGACTGGACCTAACTTCTTCTGGTTTAATACCGAACGCTTTTCGGGTGGTATCATCGTAATACGATACATTGATCATGAAACTCACTTTATAAAACCCCGGCTTAAGACCGTCAATAGCAAAGTCATAACTGGCTGAACTCTTCTTGCGGATATTTACCTTTCTAACTTCGTTTTTAACAGAATCGCCTTTTTCGGTAGTTATAAGATAAGAGATGGTTCCCTCCTGCGGCTGGTTATAAGTGTTTTTTACATCAAACTTATAAAGCGCTTTACTGCTAAAAACCGCGTCTTTGCTTGGCGTTGAAAGGACAGTGGAAACATCTCCCTGATCATCCTGGGCGAACGCATCCAAACAACCCCAAAATAAGCAGCCTGTAATCAACAATAAAAAATATCTATACTTCATTATATTTCACTTTTATGTGCGTCTGCAAAACGCATTGGTCATTATAAACAAATCCGGTTTTCTTGAAAGGCGAGCGACTTGCCATATTTTTCCTGATAATTTAACACAAATATTCATCTTTATCAACCTTGGTTCCTTTTATGGTGCTTAACTGATATTGGCTGACTCGTTTTCAGGATTGCGCGCCTTATTCTTTATCAGAAAATTTGACCTTCTGATGTAATGGTTCAGCGGCTCTTCTATTTTAGTAAACAACAATATTGATATCGCATTTAAAATAATGAAAGCGTACAACAGGTTAAGCTTATCAAACTCAAACGGCGAACGCCAGTCAACCCCCCATTTGTCATATAACTCAAAGGCATAATCGTTTAAAGTATCAAAATAGCCATGCATCAAGGTATACATCCAACCCAAATGTATCAGGTAGAATATATACGAACTTTTACCCAACAGCTCAACAAACGGCAGGGCAAGTATTTTTTTAAACAGGGTGTTTTCGGTAAGTATACCGTAAAAGAACAGCGCTACAGCCAGGCATAAAAAGTAATTGTTTATTATAATACCGGTGGGGCTTTCTACCCCTGCAGCCCAGCCTGCGGGTACCGGTTGAAACGCCATTGCCAAAACGCATAGCATCATTAATAAAAAGCCAATGTAAGTATATGCTATTTTGTTGGTGCGTTCAAACCCTTTGTTAAGCACAATACGCGCCAGCTGAACACCTACAAAGAACTCAAAACAACGCCCGAAAAACGTAAACAACATTACAAACGGAAAGTTACCAAAAAAGCCATGCCAGTTAACACGACTAAATATGAGCACCATTATAATAGCAAAGGCAGTTAAAATAATGGGCTGTAAATAAAATTTGTTGTACCTTTTTGCGACAAGGAATATTATAGGTGCCGAAAAATAGAAGCACTCTTCCACCGTTAACGACCAGCCTTGTGCTATGCCTGTATCCCAAAACTGAAAGAAAAACCCTCTCAGAAAGGTGATGTTCATGATCAACAACAAAACAGGGTTATCATGCCCTTTGGTAATTGCAGGATCTTTGGTTATAAAGTAATATATAAAGGCGCAGATAGTGAGTAGTGCATACATTGGATAGATACGCGCTACCCGGTTTTTGAGATATTGCCTAAACCAATCTGCGGTTAAATGGAATTTATTATAATACCTGAATGTTATCAGAAAGCCGGATAATACAAAGAATATTGACACGCCGATATGGAACTCGCCTAAAAAACGTTGCACAATATGGGGAAAAACGTCATCAAAAACGTAGTAGTAGTGCGATATAAAAACCAGATAAGCAGCCAGCGCACGAACTCCTGTTAGCGCCGGAATGTAGTTTTGAAGCGTTTTTGGTGGCAACAGATCAAATATTTATGTTCTTAAAAGTAATTATTTACCTGTTTACCTGCAAAATGGATGCCGTTAGCCTGTGGAGTGGCAGTATTTAAGGCCGCCGATAAAATATTCTATTTACTACTACTGCAACTTATTACTGCAACTAAAAAGCACTTCCCTGCACAACGCCGCGCTCTAATATGCGTTGATCTATGCGATACTGTATCTCTGATTTTTTGAGGCCCCAGTTAGGTGCTATTAATAGTTCACGGTCACTTAGACCGAAGAGGCGTTGTATCACTACATCAGGCCTAACCAGCGGCAACAGATCGCATAAAAAGTCGGCGTACTCATCCAGCTCAAAAAGCTTAAAGGGCTCACGTTTATACTTTACGCCCATAACCGAACCTTCAACAATATGCAGATGGTGAAACTTTACGAATTTTATTTGCGGATGCCGGTTTATTTCGTCGGCGTATTTCAACATCATCTCTTTGGTTTCCCATGGGAAGCCGAAAATGGTATGCACGCAAATATCCAACTTGCTGTTCTCAACCAGTTTCAATGCTTTTATCAGGTCGTCATGATTACACCCTCGGTTGATCTGATTGAGGGTGTCATCATAGATCGATTCCATGCCCATTTCCAGATCCACGTCAAACCTATCGGTATAGCTTTCTATCAGGGCTATCTTTTCAGCATCAATACAATCGGGGCGGGTACCTACACTTAATCCTACAATATCTTCGGTGCCATAACTCAGCGCTTCATCATACATCATTTTTAAGTAATGTGTCGGGGCGTATGTATTGGTATTAGGTTGAAAGTAGATGATAAACTTGTCGGCTCTATTGCCTTTACGGGCGCGCTCCATGCCTTCAATTACCTGCTGGCGCACGGTTGGCGCGTTACGGCTAACCGATGGCGTGAACGAGTCTACATTGCAATAGGTACAGCCACCATAACCCTTTGAGCCATCGCGGTTAGGGCAGGTAAAGCCGCCATCAACAATTACTTTGAACACACGGGCGCCATTATACTTTTCGCGCAGCCACGGGCCGTAATTGTTGTAGCCTTTCTCCCAAGTGGCGGGTATGGTGTTAGATAATTGCATTGTGCGCCAAAGATACGTATTTACAGGGATAAGCTGCTCCGATGGGCTATTCTATGACACTCGCGTTAATTTCTAATGAATTTTTCATGTTGCGGTTTATTCTCTAACCATTTCCACACATTTTTATCATATTTGGGTTTATAATATCCACTACTGAAAATATTAACGCACATGCCCGAATTAGATCCGCAAATACAGGAAAAAGTAAACGCATGGCTTCAGGGAAGCTATGACGACCAGGTAAAGCAACAAATACAAAAGCTTATTGACGACGGGGCCACTACCGAGCTTACCGATTCGTTTTACCGCGACCTGGAGTTTGGTACGGGCGGCTTGCGCGGCACCATGGGGCCAGGATCAAACCGGGTTAATAAATACACCATTGGTACAGCTACGCAAGGTTTAGCTAACTTCTTGAAGAAAACCTATCCCGCAGAGCAGATAAAGGTGGCCATAGCGCACGATAGCCGCAATAACTCCGATGTGCTGGCCGGCATAACCGCCGATGTGTTTTCGGCAAATGGCATACATGTATACTTTTTCAAAGCCTTACGTCCAACGCCCGAACTTTCCTTCGCGGTGCGGCATTTGGGTTGCAAAAGTGGGGTGATGCTTACTGCATCACATAACCCTAAAGAGTATAACGGCTACAAGGCTTATGGAGCCGATGGCGGGCAGTTTGTTGCACCCCATGATCAGGCAGTGATGGACGAAGTAGCTGCGATAAAGAGCATAGACGAAGTAAAGTTTACCCGCATTGATGCCAATGTTGAGCTGATAGGCGAAGAGATAGACGAGTTATACCTGAGCAAGATCACTGAGCTATCGGTATCGCCGGAGGCTATACAACGCCAAAAGGATCTGAAGATCGTTTACTCGCCCATACATGGCACGGGTATTACCATGGTGCCGCCTGCGTTGAAGCGTTTTGGTTTTGAGAACGTGATAATTGTTGAGGAGCAGGCTACACCTGATGGCAATTTCCCTACAGTGGTTTACCCTAATCCCGAAGAAAAAGAAGCCCTAACCCTTGCCCTTAAAAAGGCCGAAGAGGTTGATGCCGACCTGGTAGTAGCTACCGACCCTGATGCCGACCGCGTGGGCATAGCTGTTAAAAACACCGAAGGCAAGTTTGTTTTACTGAATGGCAACCAAACCGGCAGCTTGCTGATAAGCTACCTGTTAACAGCATGGCAGGCTAAAAACAAGCTGGACGGCAACCAGTACATTGTTAAAACCATTGTTACCACCAACCTGATAGCGGATATAGCCAACGACAAAAGCGTTACCTATTACGATACCCTAACCGGCTTTAAATATATAGGCGAACTGATGACGAAACTGGAAGGCAAGAAAACCTTCATTGGCGGTGGTGAGGAAAGCTATGGTTACCTGATAGGTGAAATAGTGCGCGATAAGGACGCGGTAGTATCTGCTGCGTTTATTGCGGAGATGACGGCTTATTACAAGGACCAGGGCAGCAGCTTATTCGAGGCTTTGCTGGAGTTGTATATTAAATACGGGTTCTATAAAGAAAAGCTGATCTCCATCACCAAAAAAGGTAAGACCGGTGCCGAAGAAATTAAGGCGATGATGGAAGCTTACCGCACCAATCCGCCGGTTACATTGGGTGGATCAAAAGTAAAAACGCTTAAAGATTACGAGTTGCAGGTAGAGACCGACCTGGCTACCAACACAACCAAACCTATTGAGTTGCCAAAAAGCGATGTGTTGCAGTTTGTAACCGAGGATGGTACCATTATATCGGCCCGCCCATCGGGTACTGAGCCTAAGATTAAGTTCTATTGCTCGGCTAAAGGCACGCTGGCTTCAAAAGAAGCTTATGCCGAAACCGACCAGCAAATGGAAGCTAAAATAGAAACGATAATGAAGGATCTTGGGGTGTAAACAGGGGCGATTTACCTCATAATTTAAAAAAGGGTGTTGCAGAAAAATATAGCAACACTTGCAACGTTTTGCAACACCCTTTTTTGCAAATATTTGAAAGCTAGGTTTTTACGCAAAGTAAATGTTTACACATGCAACACTTTGCAACAGACTTATTCGTCAGGAAGTTTAGCTGTGAAATACTCTCAACTTGCTCATTATCATCCTATTGGGAAATTGAAAAATTTACACTTTTTTGCAACACTAATTTTAAAGAATTTTCAATAGTATCGTCCGCACTTCTTCGGCAGTAGGATCAACCGCCAGTATTTTGCCAGATGCATCAACAAGAATTATCATCCCGCCTTGCCTGCTTATCGCGTATTTGTTCCATACTTTGTATTTATCATCCAGGTCTACAAGATTAATCCAAGGATATTTCTCTCTTTTTAAGGCGATTTCTAGTCCGTTCAAAGTTTTAAATTCTCGGGCGATACCTATCACATTCAATCCTTTACCCTTAAACTCCTGGTACACCGGCAACATGGTTTTTGTGGCCGCTATACATGGCCCGCACCACGATCCCCAAAAATCAATCAGCGTCACCTTTCCCTTTATCTGCTCAGACAATGTGTATTGTTTACCGGCAATATCAGGAGCGCTGAAGTCAATGTATTGCTCGCCGGCTTTAATTTTTAATGCGCCACTCAATTCATTTCCTACTAAAGTTGTGTACGAGTGATCCGGGAACGATTTTACCAGCACCGGATAAACGTCTTTTACTATATCCTTAATTTCGGGATGGTCCTTGATAAAATAGATATCGCGCCATAACTCATAATATCCTGCAAGGGTGGGCTTATTCAAAATGTAATTATACTTCCAACGGTACTTAAGCGCGGCATGCTGATCTATCAGCTCCTTCATTTGTTTGCCTTCCGCGGTCAAATATTCGCCGGTATTTTCCATTTCGGCTATCTTAAGAAAGACAGGGCGTTGAAGATCATGATCTTCAATAAGTGATACCGCGTGCCGTAAGCTATCGTACGTTTTACTGTAAAATCGTTTGGAATCATATAGCGCTTTTGACTTTAAATTGAGCTGGGCGGTTTTATAACCAAATATTGAATCTATCTGGCTTTTCATGCCATAATATACCCGGTTCAACCGTCCGCCGTTTATTTTATTGCCATCCGCTTCATCCGACGGCAAAAGCGTAAAGTTTACGTCGGTTGTATCCGTAAAAAATTCTATTTTACGGTAAGCGCCATTTTTATATTCCTCTTCAAATATTAATACCCAGGCCTCGGGTTCTGAAAAAGCAAATTTGTACTCAAATGCGTTATTTACAATGGGTATGCGTTGATAGCCTGATTTAAGATTGGAAGTTCCTTTCGCCAATATCAGGGTTGTGCTTTTACGATTATAAATTGTTCCTTTTATGGTGCAAATTTTATCCTGACCAAGCACCAACTGCGGAAATACAAGCTGGCCGCATAACATAACGGTTAAAATGAGGTTGATGATCTTTTTCATGTGATTAAGCTGATTTTTAAGGCAATAGAATAGCCGTTCACCTTGTTAGGTGAGTTAAAAAATAA
>CBFGNU010000127.1:0-10661 GCA_965650195.1 uncultured Mucilaginibacter sp.
AAGCTTTTTGAAACGAAACAGGGTGATGCACAGAATGAAATTATTTATTCGCGGGGTTTCTCGGCGACCAATGGTCACAATGCACCCATGGATCATTTAGATCGCCGTTTTGGAGCCAATGGCGGCTGGTGGGGTAGCAGCGGACCCACCGCCAACCTTGTTGATTCTTACGATATGGCTAACGGAATTCAGCCATACCTGCCTGATGGAACTATTAATCCTTTATCAGGGTATGATCCGCAAAACCCTTGGGCTAACCGCGATCCTCGACTTGAGGCTACAGTTATTCATGATGGTACCGTATTTAATCCCGGCGCAGCGGTAGCAGGTGCACCTCCGACTTATGAAAAGTGGGTGTCACAAGATGGTACTACATTTGGGTTTGATTCGTATAAAAAAACAGGCGACAATCCCCGTACGAATACAGTTATGAAAAAGTTTATGCCTTCTTCGGGCCCTATCAATTCAGCAACTCCACAAGTGAATCAATGGCCGTTTTTTAGATTGGCAGAAATTTATTTGAACTATGCAGAAGCCAAATTTGAGTTAGGTGACGAGGCCACTGCAAGAGAATATGTTAATAAAGTAAGAAGCCGGCCTGGTGTTAACCTTCCGGGCATTCCTGTAACTGTTACCGGAGAAGCTTTAAGGCAACGGATCTACAATGAAAGAAGAATTGAGCTGGTTTTTGAGGGGCATCGTTTCTTTGACGTGAGGCGTTGGGGAATAGCCACTACTACTGAGAATGCTAAAATCTACGGTTTTGATGTTATTAAAAATGTAATAACCGGGGTAAAGACGTATTCAAAAATAGTGTTGTTGGATAAAACCGGAACATTCCAGGCTTATAAGAGTCTGCTTCCTATTGAACGGAATGAGTTAAGCCGTAATCCTCAAATAACCCAAACCAAAGATTGGCCTCAATAGGCTTTCCAAAAAAAGAGACTGTCTTTTGTGATAGTTAAAATCTTAAAATAAGAAGAGGCCATATCAAATGATATGGCCTCTTCTTTTATACGTTAATTGCCATTTTCTTAGCACATCGGCAACGTTATTTGTAAGTTCATATTTATATGCCTCATGTTATAAATTCTATTGTATTTCAAATACAACTGCGATGCTGCTTGGCAATATTTTTGGCTTTTTTATCGTCAGTGCGTCGGCACTTTGTTTCCACGAAAGTTTTTCCTTGCTGCCCAGCATTTTTATCTTTTTTATCTTTTTATCTGCTTTGGTATTTCCGAGTGATTTGATGCTGATGTCTCCTGCCGGCTCACCCAATACAGTTGCGTAAACAATGTTTCCTTTTTGCGCAAAGCGAATATCTTTTTCAGATAACTGAATCTTACCTTCGTTAAAGCCCTGTGCATTCACAGGGTTAGATGCATCAGCTGCGGCGCCTTCGCCAAAAATTTTCCAAGGGCGGGTATCAAAAATACTCTCTTTGTTAATATTCATCCAAGCAGCAATACCTTCAAGTATGGTTACTTCTTTTTCATCAATTGTACCATCACCACGTACAGGAATATTGAGCAACAAGTTACCGTTTTTACTTACAATGTCTACCAGTGTGCGAATAACTGTTTTTGCAGATTTGTAGCCGTTATTTGTATAGACAGATCTGCTGTAATGCCAGTCGCCTATGCAGGTACAAGTTTGCCATGGCGTAGACTGAATATTATCAGGCGCACCGCGTTCCACATCCCATACCATACATTTTTTCTGATCAGGTGTAAGCACTTTGCCAAACAACACCGCTTCCAGTTTTCCGTTGTGAGTGGCCATACTGCGGTTGTAATAGTGGGCGGCAATTTTTAGTCCGGCATCACTTGCCGGATACAACTGCAGCGCGGTATCATCAAAATAAAGCAGATCAGTATTATAAATATTGATGAGATCCATAGTACGATTGTAAAACTTGTCGCTATAATCCTGTGATGGTATTGATGCTCCGTTGTTCCAGTCCCATTGGCCCCATAAAGTTGTTATATTATCACTGCCGGTGCTTAATGCATGGTTTTGTGCATAAAGTTGTTGCGGATCTAATCCCTCCCACCAGGTTCCTTTTCCATCGGCGGTTGTAAGTTTACCATCATAAGGGATGCCGGCTAATGGCCCGCTTTTATCTGAGCGTTGCGCGGTTTCATACCATGTCCAGGCGTGCGATGCGTGCACGCTTAATCCAAACGGAAGCGCATATTTTTTAGCTGCCTTTGCCCAACCTGCAACGATATCCTTTTTCGGACCGACACGGACGGAGTTCCATTCCTGGTATTTACTGTCCCAAAGGTCAAGGTTATCATGATGATTGGCCATAGCAAAAAAGTATTGTGCCCCTGTGCGTTTATACAGCGCCACAAGCTTCTCCGGATCCCAATTTTCGGCTTTCCAGCTGTTTATAACATCCTTAAAGCCGGCTTTTGAAGGAGGGCCGTAATTAGCTACGTGCCATTTATATTGCCGGTTCCCTTCGTCATACATTAATCGTCCGTACCAATCGCCTTGTTCCGGCTGGCATTGCGGGCCCCAATGCGCCCATATACCGAACTTGGCGTTACGAAACCACTCGGGAGCCTGGTATTGCTGAAGCGACTGCCAAGTTGGTTCAAATTTACCTTTTGCAACCGGCTCATTGCCCGGCCGTACCGGTGACGGGAATTTTTCCTGCGCCATCAACGTGTGGCAATACAATACACTTACGGCAACAATAAATTTTATCTTCATTTTTTTTATGTTGTTTGTTAATTCATTTTGGTGTCTACTTTTAAAACCCTACTTCTCCGTGATCAATTTCCATGTATCCGTTCTAAACGGAACCGCAGGTAATCCTTCGTTATTAACAAGATTACAAACAGGGTTGTCTGCCCAGGCGTAACGTACAGCCACTGGGGCCGTTACTTTATCAGAACTTACCACTACTTTATTACCTTTTATACTTGCAGACGCCCAATAAAATTTTTTATCAGCTCCGGCAATGGCAAACCCTTTCAGCGGGCCACTACGAATTGTAAGGCCGGCACCGAAATCTTTAAAAGTTATGGTTACAATATTTTTTTTGATGGTGTAACTTTTATACATGGGTCCCGACGCGACAACACTTTTTCCATAAACCTGTCTTTCTGCGGCAAGCGCTAATCTGCGTCCAACTTCTTGTTTGTTTTTCGGATGAATATTGTCTGCCTCGCCTATATCTATGGCGGATGCCATACCCGTGTTGGGTTGTGTTAATGCCGAAGTTTGTGCGTCTCTTACTTCGGCCCACCCACTTTCTGACGGAAGATCATTTACATTTCTAAAGTTGGCCAATTGAACGTATAGAAATGGAAGGTTGCCCTGTTGCCAGCGTTGCCTCCAGTCGTTTATCATCATAGGGAATAATGTGCGATAGTCGTATGCGTTGCTTTCATTTGCTTCTCCCTGGTACCATATAAACCCTTTAATACCATAAGGTATTATGGGCTTGATCATAGCATTGTACAGTACTTCTGGATAATTTTGATAGTTGCGAATAACAGGAAGGCGTGATTCAATATCCCTTTTAAACAACCATGTACCCGCTAAAGAGACTTTAGTGTTTCCATTGGTGAGATAAATATCTCCTGCCGGAGCGTTTATGCCACCGCCGGCCCAAAGCGCAGCGATACGGATGGATATTGTGTTTTCGCCGCTTTTAACAAGGCTTGCGGGGATGGTGTAAAGATGTTTTGGAGCACTGTTCCAAACGGTTTTGCAAATTTCGGCACCGTTAAAATAAAGCGAATAATTCATTTCCGGGCGGCCGATATTTAACGCAATATCTTTTCCCGTAAAAGTTGGCGGTAAAACGATCTTCTTTCGCATCCATATCAATCCTTCATAACTTCCAATTCGAAAGTCTTTAATTAAGCCGGGCATCTCAACAGCAGACCAATCCCTATCATCATATTGTGGCAAAGGGATTATCTTATCAGAATCACCTTTAGGATTATAGACAATATCCCAAAACCGCACCATGTCCAGGCTGTCCTGCTCAAAGTGTTTTTTAGTGAGCGTATCATTGGCAAGTGCTTTCGTTTTACTAATTGGCGAGGAAAGCAACATTTCACGACTTGTCCATGATTCAACCGGCGTTCCGCCCCAGGTACTTTGAATTATACCTATAGGCACATTCTCATCCTGATGTATTTTGCGGGCAAAATAGTAAGCAACAGCCGAGAGATCTTTTATAGTTGCAGAGTCGCATACTTTCCATTTGCCTGCCAGAATATCCTTTTGAGGCGTTACCTCTTTATTATGCTCAACGATAAGAAAACGAATGTTGCGATAATTTGCTTTGGCAATTTCTTTTTGTGCATCCTGCGCCTGCTGCACCTGCCACTCCATATTAGATTGTCCCGACGCCAGCCATACATCGCCAATTAGTATCCCTTTAAGGCTTATTGTAAATTCCAGTTTTCCGGTTTCAGTAATTTTAAGGTCATAAGGACCGCCGACCTTAAATTTAGGGAAGCGTAAGATCCATTCTCCATCATTATCAGCCCTTGCAACAGCATTTACCTTACCTAGCGTTGCGGTAATAAGCGCTCCCGGTTTTGCGTTTCCCCAAACCGGAATGTTTATGTTACGCTGCAAAACCATATTGTCACCAAATATTTTCGGCAGCGTTATTTGAGCATAACTATGTGTTTGAATTAAGCAAAAAAGGACTGAAAGAATTGAAAATATTGCTGTTTTTAATTTCATTTTTAGAACTATAAACCTGTTTGTGCGGAGGCTACAAACGCGTTAAGAATTACCCAGTAGTCCTGTAGTTTCCTGGTTATGGCTTTTAAGCGGATATCTCCTGGATGTTTCAATACGTTCCGATGCATCCATGTCAAATCTGTTAAATACAACCCACAAGTTAGCCTTATTATAGTAACGATTACCGCAGCCTTCACCTCTAATTACCTCTCCCCAGCCTTTGATTGAACGGTTAAGATAACTAGCAACCGGTGCAGTTTTTCTCCCCGGCTTTCCTAATAATTTTTCGATATAACTTACGACGTTTGGCATGGCTTGATCAGATTAAAACTTATGCTACTTTATCTCTACCTTAATGTATTAGCCTATTGAAACCAATCCGGTATCAAAACTCTATTTAACCGCTATTTTTACCGTTTTTGAAATATTGCGCGATGAATTACCTAATTGCAATACAAACTCACCAGCCTCAACATTCCATGCTTTTTTTGCTTCATCATAAAAAGCTAGTTCGGCAACCTTTATATCCAGCTTAATGGTTTTAGTTTCGCCGGGTTGCAGAAAAACTTTTTCAAAAGCCTTTAATTCTTTTTGCGGGCGCAAAACCGAACAAATAGGATCGCTTGCATACAATTGTACAACCTCTGCACCATACAGGGCACCTGTGTTTTTGATCACCAACTTTGCATGAATGATGTCATCTTTTCCGTAGATACTTTTATCTGTTGAAAAGTTGCCAAGCGCAAATTTTGTATAGGAAAGGCCATATCCAAATGGAAATTCCGGCTGGATCTTCTTTGTATCAAACCAGCGATACCCTACTAAAATATCCTCCTCGTAATTTACTTTTAGATCCGTACCGGGGAAATTGCCTAAGGCATGTGCCGGCGACTGATCAAGCGCCACAGGAATTGTAAAGGATAACTTGCCTGATGGATTTACCTTACCGCTCAATACATCTGCCACGGCATTACCGGCTTCCATGCCGCCATATCCGGGCCACAAAATAGCGGGCACTCTATTAACGATGCCCGCCAATTTTACCGGAGAACCGGCTATTATAACCGCAACTACATTTGGGTTCACTTTTGCTATTTCCTGGATTAAGGTTTCCTGTCCGTAAGGCAAGTCCATATTTTGCTTATCGGATGACTCCGTATCAAAATCATGGTTCAAACCTCCGAAAAAGACAACTACATCAGACTCTTTTGCTACCTTAACGGCTTCGTCCAACATATTTTGATCAACTTTATTTGAGTTGGCCTGGCCGGCGTTGCTGTTCTCTTTAAAAGTAGACAACTTTTTATACCCCTGAGCAAAATTTATTTTCACTTTAGCACCAAACTTCTGCTGAATGGCTTGCAAGGGAGTTATCTCATACAGCGCTTTTATTTCAGAACTAAGGCCCGCTCCACAGTGTTTACGGGTAGCATTATCACCAATTATGGCAACAGATCTTATTTTATTGAAATTGATAGGAAGGATACCGCCTTTATTTTGTAGCAATACTACAGCTTCTGCTGCCGCATTGTAAGCTGCTTTTTGATGCTCCGGTGTATTCATTTTTCCTTTTTCGCGGTTAGCTTCATCAAACATTTTTGTTTTGAACATCACCCGCAACACATTCTCTACTTTTTCATCAACCACCGATAGCGGCACTTGCCCATCTTGCACGGCTTTTATTAAAGGATTGGCAAAATACCAATCGTTGTAATCTTTTATTTCAGTACCCATTTCCAGATCAAGGCCGGTTAATGCTGCTTTTACTGTTGTATGCGCAGCTGCCCAATCAGTCATTAAAACACCTTTAAATCCAAATTCTTTTCTAAGGATTTGCCTGTTGAGGTACTCGTTTTCAGAACACCAATCGCCCCTGAATTTATTATAAGCGGCCATTACGGTATAGGCACCACCTTCGGTAATAGCAGCTTTAAAACCCGGTAAATAAATTTCACGCAGTGCCCTTTCGCTCATTTTTACATCGACCGTACCACGGTCTGTTTCCTGATTGTTGGCTATCCAATGCTTTACGCTTGCCGCTACTTCTTTTGATTGCAATGCTTTGATATAAGGAACAGTCATTTTTGAAATAAGCAGCGGGTCTTCGCTCATGTATTCGAAATTGCGGCCGCCAAGTGGCGTACGTATTATATTGATGCCCGGCCCCAATAAAATATCTTTTTTCCTAAACCGGGCTTCCTCACCCAATGCAAGGCCCTGATTATAGGCCAATGCCGGGTTCCATGTGGCGGCAAGCGCGGTACCCGGAGGGAAACAAGTGGCAGAGTCTGTAGTCCAGCCTGAATAACTCCAATTCTGCCTGTTAATTTCAGCGCGAACGCCGTGCGGCCCATCGCTCAGTGCCCATTCCGGAACACCTAATCTTTTAATATCCGAAACATTAAACTTAGAATTTGCGTGCAGCAGGCTCACTTTTTCGGCCAGTGTCATCTTGCTCACTAATAAGCGGATCTTTTCTTTATTATCGTTATCATTCAACTTATGCTGTGCATTTGCCGTTTCTGTAGCCAGTACAGTAAGCAAAAGCACACAACAATATGGTACTACTATTTTCAACTTTGATATAAATAAATTCATTTTTAATGTTTTATAACTATTCCGTCCACACAAGCACATCTGCCGGCTTTAGTGTTCTTTCCCCAATTAAAATTTTTGCATTATCCGGCACATTTACCGTGTAATTGTCTGATGAGTAATTTAATGCGGTATAAAAACCATCGCGCCAGTAAACAAATACACCGGGCGGGTAGTCTTCTGTTGTGGTACCGGCATCCGTATATATTTTCTTCAGTAAGACTTTTTCTAATTTTGCATCATCAGTGTCAACTCCTATATAAGTTACATCTCCTTTGCCAACGCGGTGTTTTACAACGGCGGCTTTTCCCTTATAAAACTGGTCATTATAAGTGGCCAGTACGGTGGTATTGGCATCCGGCGTAAGTAAATCGGCCCAGTTGTTCCATGTATAGTGATTAGCATTCATTAGTACATCGCCTTTAGTGTAAGGCGAAAGCATATCGGTAGCATTTACATGTGCACCGATAAGGCCCGAGATGGGTGCGGCTATTTCTCCCTCCCAAAAATGGCCCCTGCGATCTTTGGTACCGGTACGGCAGGTTATGATAAGATGCCCGCCATTTGCTGCATAGTCATTCCACTTTTTTACCAACGCGGCGTCAACCATTTCGTACGCCGGAACGATTACGAAGTTATATTTTGACAGATCTGCCGTTTCTTTAACTACATCCACAGGTGCGCCTAATGACCGTGCTGCTTTAAGGAACTTAACCGGATAATCCCACGTGTTCCACTGGTTGGTTTGTTTTTGCCTGTCAATGCTCCAGTAATTCTCTAAATTCCACACAAGCGCCGTAGACTGCGCTGCTAGCTTTGCCGGCATCTTCGCGCCCGATTTAAATTGCTTACGCAGTCCGGCAATTTCTTTTATAAACTGCATATAGTCTTTACCACCTTCTGAAGGTGTTACGCCATCGGTTAATATCGCGCCGGAGTGATATTGCTCTGAGCTGTATAATATCTGACGGAAGCGGTAGGAACATGCAATCTTTCCTCCGGCCGCGAAACTGTGATATAACCATAAACGAACAGTACCCGGCAAAAGCAAGGGGTTGTAACTACCCCAATTTACCGGACCGGGCTGAATTTCCATTACCCCAGACACGCCGCCAACAGATTTAAAGTATTCCGCGGCAAACAGAACCAGGTCGCTGTTGCCTAACCGGAAACCTAAATCGCCAATGTTATTAGAGCCTCCGTTGGGATAGGCTGTATAGGTGGCAAAATCCAACTTTTTTGTACGATTTGGGTCTGACCCTGTACTAACGGCAGTGTAATTAGTAGTAACAAATTGGGCCTTTGAAATGTAGTTGTGTAAAACATTTGCCTGAAGATCAAGGAATTCAGCTTGGGCATCTGCACAATATCTTTTAAAATCAAGCAAGGCATGAGGGTTATTACCCCACCAACCTACCAGGTTGGTATTGGGTATTATCACCTCATTAAAACTACTAAACCATTGGCTCCAGAATGCTGCGCCCCATGCAACATTCAGTTCGCCAATGGTCTTGTATTTCCTTCTCAACCATGCTCTGAATTCCCGTTGCGAAGCGGGACTATAGTCCGCCCCTGCGCCGGGTTCATTATCTATTTGCCATCCTATTACATTTGGGTTTTTCCCATACCTAATGGCCATTTGTGCAACTATCTTTTTTACAAAGTCGCGATATTTAGTATTAACAATTGATCCTAATCCGCGTGTACCGTTTTCTGCCCTTATATAATGGCCATCCATAATAAACGTTTCAGGGTATTTTAACCGCATCCATGTTGGCGTGGTGGCAGATGGTGTACACATTAATACCTTTAAATGGTATTTTGTGCACAGGCTAACCACCTTGTCAAGCCAGGTAAAATTAAACTTACCTTCAACGGGCTCCATTTTAAACCAGGCAAATTCTGCCAGGTGAACAAACTCGAAACCCATATCTGATATCTTTTTTATATCTCTTTCCCACTGGTTTTCACTCCAATGCTCAGGGTAATAGTAGATACCGGGCGTTATCAGATCGCTCTCCGGAAAAAACCTGCCGCCATCCTGAGATCTTGCAACAGATGCTGTAAGTAATATCGTTATTATAAGTAACGCTATGTTTTTTTTCATCGGGTTATCTAATATTCATTTTATTTATATCCACGAGGTACGCGGCGGGTGATCCAAAAAATATACGTCACCGTGAAATTAAAAAGCTAATATCTTGATTGTTAGTATATTATACATTTTACATACAACTACTTATTCGTCAGAAAAAGTAGCTGTATATTGAATGTAAGTAACTTATTATCAGATTATTGCAAAATCATAAAATTGGCGCTTTTCCCCGTTTTTTGGATCATTTTGGATCACTTTGGATCACCTAGAATCACCTTGTCATGGCCCTTCAGAAACAGCATTAAATCCAACATTATTTTTTAGTTATATCCAGCCTTAATAGCATTATACAAAGCCTGGTCCCTTATCACATTATTTTTTCTGTCTAAAGTAAAACCTATCTCCCACCAGCATGGTATCATACCATTCGCTTTAGCCGTTTTGGTCGCAAACGTTGCCCAGTCATCTACAGACTTGTTGTGCTTATCCATCTCCTTAGGAAGATAAGCGCTGTTGGTGACGGCGGCAGTCCTCCTCCAGGATGCATATTCACCCAGTATCACCGGGATACCTTGATCAACAAACTTTTTCATCTTTCCTAAATCGGTAACGACCGAACTCTCTTCTCCGTAGGTGGCGTTGCGGTCCGGCTCAATAGTAGAATGATTCCCGGCACCCCAGTAGTAGGCCATTTTGCCCCAACTTGCATCTCCTTCGTTTAGTAAATTAAATGTAGAAGGCGTGTAGTAATGTACCTCAAGCATCAAACGATTAGGTACCGGGTCTGCAGGCATAGTCGTCATCAGGTCAGAAGTTTTATAAGTGTCAGTAGTTGGCCCCTGTACAACCAGCACGCGGGTGCTGTTTCTGCCCCCGGTAGAGCGAACTGCCTTGATGAATGTTTCGTGATAGCCATTCAATATGGCCATCTGCGCGGCATTATCAGCACTAGGTTCATTCAAGCCGGCAAAAACAAGGTGCTCATCAAAATCGCGCATGGTTGTAGCAATCTGCTCCCAAATTGCTTTTTGCATCGCATTAACAGAATCTTGCTTAAGTGCATTGACAGGGGGACTATCGTGAGAATTCATTATCACATACAGATCATTAGCCACACACCATCCAACCACTTGTTTCACCCGCGCAAGCCATGCAGGGTCAATTGTTGCTTTGCTCCGGTCGCTTAAATGAGTCCAAACCCAGTTAACGGGAAGCCGTACAGCAGAGAAACCTGATTGTTTTATAAACT
>CBFGNU010000128.1:0-10658 GCA_965650195.1 uncultured Mucilaginibacter sp.
AATTTCTTCTTCAGATTTGCCTGCGGCTTTTAACTCTGCAATTACTTCTTCGCTGGTTTTGCCGTTCATTAACGCCTCTGTTTGCGCGAAGAAATTCGATAACAACATGTTATGATGCTCGCCCAACGGATTGTGCGATTGTGCAGGTGCTATAAAATCACATGGGATCAATTTAGTTCCCTGGTGAATCAATTGATAAAAAGCATGCTGCCCATTAGTGCCCGGCTCACCCCAGATAATTGGACCTGTAGAATAGTCAACAGGTTCACCATTACGGTCAACGTATTTGCCATTGCTCTCCATATCGCCTTGTTGAAAGTAAGCCGCAAATCGGTGCATGTATTGGTCGTAAGGTAATATAGCCTGCGTTTCAGCATCAAAAAAGTTGTTGTACCAAACACCAAGCAAAGCCAAAATTACGGGCAGGTTTTCATTGGCTTCAGCTGTTTTAAAATGGTTATCCATGGCATGCGCGCCAGCCAATAGCTCTTTAAAGTTATCAAAGCCCACGCTTAATGAAATTGATAAGCCGATAGCGCTCCATAACGAATAACGGCCACCAACCCAATCCCAAAACTCAAACATGTTTTTGGTATCAATACCAAACTTAGCTACGCCATCGGCATTGGTAGAAAGCGCCGCAAAATGTTTTGCAACATCGCTGTCGCTGCCGCCGCTCTTGATAAACCATTCGCGGGCGCTGTTAGCATTGGCCATGGTCTCTTGCGTGGTAAAAGTTTTAGAAGCTACCAGAAACAAAGTAGTTTCAGCATTTAAACCTTTTAGGGTTTCAGCTATATGCGTTCCGTCAACATTAGATACAAAGTGCAGGTTCAAGTGATTTTTATAAGCCTTAAGGGCCTCTGTTACCATAACCGGTCCAAGGTCGGAGCCGCCTATGCCAATGTTTACAACATCAGTAATGGCTTTGCCTGTGTAACCCTTCCAACTGCCTGATATTATAGCATCGCTAAACTCCTGCATGTGCGCTAATACGGCGTTAACATCGGGCATAACATCTTTACCATCAACATACACAGGCGTGTTGCTTTGATTGCGCAGGGCAGTGTGCAATACCTGTCTGCCTTCGGTTGCATTGATCACTTCGCCGTTAAACATTGCAGCAATTGCATCATTTAACCTACACTCGTTGGCTAGTTGTAGCAACAGTGCTAAAGTTTCGTCGTTAATACGGTTTTTCGAATAATCAACCAAAATATCTTCAAATTGAAGAGAGAATTTAGCAAATCTTTGATTATCAGCGCTGAACAGATCTTTCATGCTGGCTGCCGCCATATCAATGTAATGATCGGTAAGGTATTTATAGGCAGTTGTAGTGGTAAAGTTGATGTTTGGCAACATAGTTGATTAAATTTTAATAGAAGCAAAATTAGAATTTAAAATTTAGCGCACCAGTTAAATTTTATTTATAAACCGCTTATAATACGAACACGTTTTCAAAGATTGCAATATTGTTACAATTGTGTTATTAAAACAGCAACGAAATGTAATTTATATTTCCATTGTTAAAATAATTAAGTAATATATTTACGTCGTTGATAACAAAACCAATTTTTTATCATCAAATTGATAATTTAATTTTTAAAAGACCTTTTATGTTTGAAAAACTATTTATGCTTGTTAAAAATAACGCCGGGACGGCTGTTACAGACAACCCTCTAATTCCTGTTAAACATCATGAGGCTATTATCAATGATGCGTCGAGTTCAATTATTGATGTATTGAAAGGCCAGATAGAAACCGGTAAATTGAAAGATATGATCAAGTACTTTGAGTTTCCTGATATTTATAGCAGCAACCCGCTTATAGGTACCACAGTCAACAAGTTTGCCAATAAACTGAACAACTATTATGGTTTGGAACCTGCAGATGCACTTAAAACTGCAAAAGCGTTAATTCCGCAGGTTATGCAGCAACTTATTGATCAGTCTAAAAGCGAGAGCAATAAAGAGTTTTCGTTACGACACTTGTTGGAGATGCTTGGCGGAAGCAAGATAAATACCGTATTAAATCAGCTTACTGCTGCCTAAAGTATATTTTACCTATGAAAAGCAAGCCTGTCTTTGTAAAAAAGGCGGGTTTTTTTATGGTTTTTAGCTTAACCTCGTAGGTTACATTTTTCTATATTTGCCACATGACTAAAGAACAGATCCAGGATTTAAGGGATAGATTAATTTCCCTGAGGAGGCATCTTTGACATCGATAAAAAACTCGATGCGCTAAAAGAAGAGCAGGAAATAACCGTTGGCCCTCATTTTTGGGACCATCCCAAAGAAGCCGAAAAGGTTTTAGCCTCAATCAAGTTAAAAAAAGTTTGGACAGACCAATACCAGGCGGTAGCATCGGCAATAGATGATGCGGCCGTTATGTTTGATTTTTTTAAAAGTGGTGATGCTACAGAAGCAGAATTAAAAGAACAGTATGATCTTGCCGTTAAGGCGGTAGAGGAGCTGGAGTTTAAAAATATGCTTTCGGCCGAAGAGGATCAACTAAATGCTGTGCTGCAAATAACAGCTGGTGCCGGTGGCACAGAAAGCTGCGACTGGGCTGGTATGCTAATGCGTATGTACATTATGTGGGGCGAAAAGAATGGCTATAAAGTAAGCGAGCAGGATTTTCAGGAAGGTGAATCGGCAGGCGTGAAAACGGTTACGTTACAACTGGAAGGCGAATTTGCTTATGGCTATTTAAAGGGCGAGAACGGGGTACACCGTTTGGTGCGTATATCGCCATTTGATTCTAACGCCAAGCGCCATACTTCTTTTGCATCCGTTTATGTTTATCCCTTGGTTGATGATACTATAGAAATAGAAGTAAATCCAGGCGATATAGAGTTTGAAACTTTCCGCGCCGGTGGCGCGGGTGGGCAAAACGTAAACAAGGTAGAAACCGCAGTGCGTTTATATCACAAACCGTCGGGCATCATTATAAAAAATCAGGAGTCGCGTTCGCAATTGCAAAATAAAGAGAATGCTATTCGCTTATTAAAATCGCAACTGTATGAGATAGAGATGCGCAAGCGTCAGGAAGCATCTAATAAAGTGGAGGGCAATAAAAAGAAAATAGAGTGGGGGTCGCAAATACGTAACTACGTGCTGCATCCGTACAAACTCGTAAAAGACCTACGTACCGATCATGAAACATCAAACGCACAAGCGGTATTAGATGGCGAGCTTGATGAGTTTTTAAAGGCTTATTTAATGGAGTTTGGTGGCGATAAATAATACACGCTTCATGTACGTTAATATCTCCATGCAAAACATAAATCGTAAGTTAGGGTTATCAAATTAACTCACACTAAACTTTATAATCATGGAGATCAAAAAAGTACTGATAGGTATTGATAACAGCAAAATAGCCGAGCATGCCGCGGAATACGGTTTTGAATTGGCGCGCGCCTTTAAAGGACGTGTAGGGTTGGTTCATGTAATTGAGCCAACCATAATGCCGTTAACCAGCAACGTTGATCCTATGCTTGGGGGAACTATGCAGGATATGGGTGGCAACGATGTGGAGTTAATGGATATACAAAACCAGGCCTCAAACAGAATTGTGGATCAGATAATTGAAAAATTTGGGAAAGACATATCTATTACCCATTTAACTGAGTTTGGCGATACAGCTAACGGCATAATAGAAGCAAGTAAAGAGTTTAAGGCCGACGTTATAGTTGTAGGCACACACAGCCGCACCGGGCTTGACAGATTGCTGATGGGCAGCGTTGCAGAGCATGTGGTTAGGCACGCAACCGTACCTGTATTTGTTATACCATTACCGCATCACGACGAGTAAAAAAGGTTCAGATCACTAATAAAGCAATCTGAACTTTATAGTATGCTCAATAGCTTTTAGCTCGTTCAATATTTCAGGATCGTAGCCGGTGTTAACATCGGTTATTACGTAGCCTATCTGCGGGTTAGTAACCAAAAATTCGCCAACTATATTAATATTGTGGCGGGCAAAAACTTCGTTTATTTTAGCCAAAATACCCGGCACATTTTTATGGATATGTATCAAACGGTGAGCGTTGCTTATGCGCGGTGGCTGCAAATCAGGGAAATTGCAACTGGTATGCGTTTTGCCCTCATTCATAAAAGCAATAACACGCTTAGGCAAAAAGTCGTCGTTACGCGGGTTATGCTTGGGGTCGTCAAATATTATAACGCCGTTGTCACAGGCCGCTTCTGACAGTTTTCTATTAGCTTTTCCAAAACACCCAATAACTTTTAAGCGGCCTGCGTTGCTAATTTGCTCCGGCGTTGGTTGGTTTTCTTCGTCGCAGAATAAAACACCAGCTTCTTCCACGTACTTTTCTTCAATGGTCTCGCGTACACGCAGGTTGTAACCTTCTTTACGCATCTGTGCCAGGGCTTCCTCTTCAATATCGCCAACAACAAGACATTTTATGCGGTTTTTAGGATATGATATGGCACGTGGTAATTTGTTGATGTATAAAAACTCATCAAAGCTGGGCGTAATATGATCCGCTTTTTCCGCTACTGATTTTCTTTCAATATTCTCGGTAAAAGCAAAGAACTTCTTTATCATCCCTGATTCCTTCAACTGAAAATCGGAATAACCGTCGCCAATACCATAAATATCACCTTCCAGTTTCAATTCTTTAAGCAGCTTTACTTTTCCGCCCTCCTGCGATAATGGGTTTTCGCGATCGTAACCTACAATGTTACCCTCATCGTCAAACACAAAGGTGTTCGCGTAAATATTTTCTTTCTTGATATGGTACTCCGTAACAACGGGGATAATGAATTCTTTAAATCCGCCGGATACAATAAGCACTTCATCCTGGTGGTTTTTAAAGAAAATAGTATTACGGGAGAAAGAGGTAGATACCTTTTTTTTCAGATGACTTATCAGCTGTTTCAAATGCTCGCGGTTGGCCTGTAAAAGTTTAACCCGGTTTTCTAAACTTTCACTGAAAGACAATCGGCCTTCCATTGACGCGTTAGTAAGATCCTCAATCTGCTGATATATATTTTCCCGGTCGGGATGATTTTTTAAGGATATTCGGGCAAGTTCGTCCAGCGCTTCAACTTGAGTAAATGTGCTGTCGAAATCTATAATAAAATACTGGCTCATTTTTTTTTGGATATGCAAAGGTGCAATTTTTGCGCGACGTTTTTTAGTGATTAACGCAACTTATATAAATCTTAGCCATAGCTTAAACCTTTGTCGGTTCAATTGTCTAAATAATTATTAAAGAAAGACATAATAGCTATGAAAAAATTGATCTTTTTCGCGATGGCACTTATTACTTTGTCTGCATGTTCTACACGTTATAATTATTACGTAGCAGGCCTTAACCGCACTAATCTTAGCGCATACCGAACGTTTGCATGGATGCCGCCGGCTAATGGCACAGCATCAGAAAATAATTTTGTAGCCGATGCAAAAATAAAAGATGCCGCCACACAGGCCTTAACCCAAAAGGGTTTGAGCTTGCAACAGCAAGATCCTGACCTGTTGGTAAGCTACACAAGCATAGTAGGGCGCGGAAGCCGTACCAACTATTATCCAATGTATGTGGGCAGTGGTTTTTATCCGGGTTATGGCGGCTGGGGCTACGGTGGCCTGGGTTGGGGAGGATTAGGCTGGGGCGGCTGGTACAGGCCGTATTACTACGCTTACGACGCACCCTTTGCTTACTATGCCGGAACATCAGTTGAGCGCGAACATTATAAGGAAGGTACTCTGATTGTTGATTTGGTAGACAGGCGCTCAAAACAAGTGGTTTGGCGCGGATTTGGCGTAGGCGAGGTGCACAAAGACTATCAAAAAAATGTGGAAGACCTGCCCAAAATTGTTGCGGGTATATTTGATCAGCTTAGTTTAGCTCCGTCGTCTGCACCACCTGCAGGAGGCAGCGGAGTAAGTTATCGCGGACCTGTTAAATAATAAAGCCGTTATAAAGCAAAAAGGAAGCTATACTGTAGCTTCCTTTTTTTGTTTGTTGTGTAAGTACACAGCTGTTAATATTAAGCCGCCAACCACTAATATAATCAGCCAGTTGTCAAGCGGCGCAGGGCAGGCATCCGCATCATCGCAGTCGCCGGGGAGCCCTTGCGCAAATACTCGTACAAAACCTGATAACAATAACAGGGTCAACGCTACACCTTTCTTTAGAAATTTCATACTCACAGATCCTTAAATTTTTATAAATGTACTTTTCCCTACAACGCTGTTGTCCTTATTGTTGATAACCTGAATAAAATAGGTACCCGGTAACAGGTCGCTTACATTGCCCTGCCAGTCGGGCTGCGTTGATTTTATTGTTTTGACCGTGCGGCCACTGGTGCTTGTAATGGTTATGCTATAGGTTGAAACATTAACACCGGTAGTTTTAACAGCTATGTTAAGTGTAGCGCTTGATGGGTTAGGATAAACACTAACTATACGGTCATCGGCAATTACGTCACTGGCGGGTGTATACATCACCGGGATAATTTTAGAATAAGTAATAGTGCCAAAATAGTCTTCCTGTTTTAAGCGGTACTGATTTTCACCGGTTGCAGGCATTTTATCCTCCAGTCCATAAGTGCCCTGACTTTTGCCAACTGCGCTTCCCAATACCTCAAAAGTTTTGCCACCATTGGTGCTGCGTTCTACTGTAAAATAGGTGTAGTTTTCCTCATTTTCTGCCTTCCACGTCAATTGTACGGCAGTACTTTGCTTGGCGGCAGCAAAATCAAGTAGTTTATAACTGTAAGTGGTATTAGTGCGTACTACTAGTTTAAACCTATCTGCTCCAAAAGTAGTTGCGTCGGCTGAATTAACGTTGAAGTTATAAGTGGAATTATGTTTTATATCTAATGAGTCTTTTTTGTAGGCATCCATTAACCAAACGTCAAACATTTGAGGGATGTTTTTGGCCTCAGTTAAAGCAAGCTGATAAATACCGGTTGCATTGGTCAAAACATTCAAAGGAATAGATACGCTCTTTTTTGGGAAGGGTACCTGATTTATAGCAAGGGATGTTTCTTTATTATCATTGGTAAAACTTGATAAGCTAACAGCGCTTGAGCCACGCATATAAGGCAGATCCTCACCCAAAACAAATGTCTCTTTTGCCGATTTATTGAATTGTAATATAATATCTTCTTTGGCGGTCTCGTCTTTTGTTAGTTGTACCCGCACAAATTGTGGCGCAACTTCTTCGGCCGCCGGCGTACCCATAAATAAATTAATGCCTGTTACTTGCTGTGTTGGCACTTTGGCAATTTCTTTAAAATTTAAAGAAGGTGATGACGTCGTAGCTAATACATAAAAGCCCTGTCCGCTTGGTATATACCTTGTGGCATTGTTGGTACCGCTTGCTCCGTTCCAAACAGCGTAAGATTTTAATGCCGCGTTATACACATAAGTCGCATTAGCAATGTTGGGTCCGTAGATGCCGGCAGTTGAAGTAACATCGCTGAATGTACCCCAATCTATAGTAGAAGCGTACGGGTTACCAACCAGGTTAAAACCTCTTGAATATGTGCTGGCGGAAGGTGTATACCCCAATGTTGTACTACCCGGAGTATACCAGTTTTTTACTGTAATGGTTCCTTGATTTAAGGTGCCGGTATTGCTGAAAGTTGCTGCATCAGGTATAACGGTTGTAGTTGTTGACGAGTTAGTAGCCCTATTACCCCTGAAAAAGAACATGAATCCGTTGCCAACAGGAATGTTGAAAATTCCCACTTCGTTATCAAGGTTCAAGTCGTAAGATGGTGTATTATTGATCTTATTTATCCCCCTGAAATTGCCGCCGGTGGGGGAAGAACTTTGTGCTTTGTCCTCTCTGTAGAGATAAATAGTGGGGGTGGTTGAAGTTTGATCGAACCCTCCGGTACCCGAGGTACCTGTAATGTAAGCACTGGTTTTTGTATAAGCTACGCCATATACATTATTTCCGCCTGTAGTTGCCTCGTAAATGGGCGATGAAAATAAGCGGTAACCTCTGTATGCTAAGGTGCCCCCCGTAACATAGCGTTGGGTTATTACACTGCCTGTTATACTTGAGCCCGATGAAATAGCGGCTACTGCTGCTGAACCTGAAGCGTCTGATTTTAATGTAATTGTTCCGGCTACTGCCAATTTGGTAGTGGCGTTTCCTAATGTAAGGACTCCGGTGCTTGCCACTGTGTATTTGCCCGAACCACTTGTTGTTAGATTAATAACACCCGCCGCTGTATTTATACCTTTAAAAGTTACATTGTTAAAAGCTGTACCACCGCTTGAGTTGTCAAGCAAAGTTTGGGCTGCGTTGTTAGGATTATCGAAAATTATGGTGCCGCCACCATAGGTAAAGGTGTTGCTGTTAGTGTAGCCACCCTTAAAAGTTATAGTACCTGTGTTTGGGCTAAAAGTTCCGGAATTTGTAAAGCTTGATACAACACTCATGGTGCCAGGGCTTGCCCCCCCGTTAAACACCGCGCCGCTAAAAATTTGCAAGCCGTTACCAAATGATATAGAGCCTGTACCTGCGTTAAGCGTACCACCAAATAATTGTACCCCACTGGCAATTGTAACCGTTCCCGAGCCAAAGGTCATGCTGCCCACTCCTGTACCTGCAAACTGACGCACTGCGTTTCCTATACTCATATTACCATTTACTACCAAAACTCCATCTGTATTATCTAGTCCGTTAGATAGTGTAACCAATCCTGATCCAGTAGTAAAAGTGCCTCCGGTTAAGGCCGTCAAATTGCCAACGCTGAAAGTGGAGCTGCTGCCTGTTATAGTTCCGCTGCTATTAAGAGATCCTGTAAATGTTAAAGCGCCCGAGCCTTGTTTGAAGCTACTACCGGTTCCGATAGTAACTAAACCGGTTACCGCAATGGTGGGGTTATTTACTGTATAATCGACAATGGCGGTACCCGAAGTTGTTAAGGTTCCGGCTGCTGAAAAAGCACCACCTAATACGGTTTTAGTTCCCGAGCCCGAAAACACGACATTGTTGTAGGCAATGCCCGTTGTTAAATTTGAGTTAGCTATAGCGGCGTTAGTATAAACCGTTTGATTGGTAGGAGTAGTGCCCGTATAACCAATTGTTAACCCTGTGCCCAGGGTTATTGTATTGGTGCCTGTTGATGAAAGAGAGCCGAAAGGCGCAGCGCCTGATAAATTTAAAGTGGAATTATCGCCTACAGATAGGGTTGACGTTATTGTGCCCGTATTGTTCGTAACCAAATTAGCAAAGGATAAAGTTTTACTGGCTGCGCTTATGAACCCAGCATTCAGGTCCCTTTGGCCTGAATTGTTTGATGAAGTTAATTGTAGGTTGCCTGTTATATTTAATTGTGCAACAGAATTTGCAAAGCTGAAGGTCTTATTATTGCCCGGCACTGTTGCATCGCCTAGATAAAATGCGCCGCCAACTGCTATTGTACCTGTTCCCGCCAAAGATACAGCGGAACTGGCAAGTAAGTTTGATGTTACTGTAAAATCGCCGCTTACTGTTAAATTAGCGTTCGCTGTTAGCGCAATTGCACCGGACAATGGAATACTTGTATTGAGTATTACCCCCCCAACGGTATAAGCGGCGGTAACTGTTGGTTGACGATAAAATGTTAATACCCCAACACGGACAATGTCAGTGCTAGTAGGCATACCAGAAGGTGACCAATTGCTACCGTCGTTAAAATCAGTGGTATTGTTACCTACCCAATCTTTGAAAGCGCCGAACGTAAGCTGGCTTGGCGACGAATGACTGTAAGCGTTGACCAGGAAGCCGGTATTTGCAATTGGGGCAAAGCTGCCGGGCGATGAATTTATTGAAAGTGTAGTAGCTGCGGGGACATTTGAGTAACTGGTTTGCGTGGTTGCCACTACAAAATAGTAGTAGTTGCTACCATCAGGTACTAAATAGCCACTGTTGTTGTAAAACCTTAAGTAGGTACTATTTACTGTGAGCTGTGTAAAACTTGAAGAAACGTCAGTATCTCCTCCATCATAAACATTGTCTGTGGACCGATACATTTTTAAGGATGCAAACGCGCTTGTTGTATTAACATTAGTCGCTATATCCATGTACTGCATATATAAATCTTCCGTAGCCGTCAATTGAAAGCTATATATCGGGTAAGAAATTGCTCCGGGATAAATTATTGTGCTGGAAGTTATTACGCTATTGGTATTATAACCTACAGTAAGCGCTGATTGCGATATCTTAATATTGTCCCATACAAAACGGTTGCTTGTTCCGGCATCACAAGCTTCTAAAACGCTATAAACAGTTGCACTGCCCGAGTTAAAGTAAGTATTATCGTTTGTAGTGCCTCGCTGTGTAGTTGCCTCCGCCGTCCCCGCATCAACATATAAAGTCCATAAGTTGGTGGTGCTGCGTGTAAGTCTTATAGAATAATTGCCCGTATTTGAAGGAAAAGTATAGCTTAGCATGTCGCTGCCCACATTGCCATTTGTATATCTTTTTACTTGGATCTGGTTGCCATTGTGTATAATCGCATATCCGTTTCCGGTACTGGTGGTTGCATTGGTTGCAGCAACCCAAAAACGCCATGACGCGCTGCCAGCTACCGGAATACCGGTTCTGCTCGCTGCCGGGTTTGAGCTATTATTATTAAACAAAAACCGCCACGTAGTTGTGGAAGCATTTAAATTTATTGTATTACTTA
>CBFGNU010000129.1:0-10566 GCA_965650195.1 uncultured Mucilaginibacter sp.
TTTCAGGGGGATGGTTGTCTTCTTATTTAATTAAAAAAGGCTTAACGGTGAACAGCAGCCGCAAAACCACCATGTTTATTTGCGTGGCCCTGGTTTTACCTGTAGTGCTTATTCAATATAGTCAGGATATTTGGGTGAGTGTTTACATCGTCGCTTTTGCAGCGGGCGCCCATACCGTATGGAAAGGCGTTCTGTTAACCACGGTTTCAGATCAGTTTCCGAAAAGTGTAGTAGGTTCGGTTTCGGGCATTGGCGGCTTTGGCGGCGCGGTTGGTGGCATGCTGGCAGCCAAAGGTGTTGGCATTTTGTTAGATAATTATAAGGCCGTCGACAATTTACAGGGCGGTTATAGCCTAATATTTATTTGCTGCGGAATGGCGTTTCTTACGGCAACGATATTATTTCATTTGCTATCGCCGAAATTGGAAAAGGTCGTTTTTAGTATCCAGTAGCTAGTATCAAGTAGCAAGATAAATGTTATCTGGGTAGGTGATACCGCGATTGATAAAAGTCTTGATACTTGATACTAATTACTTGATACTTCCAACTTGATACTAGCTACTTGATACTTAAAATAAAAACACATGGAGCAACCCGCACTTGAATTTAGTTTTCGCATTAGCGTAGATGTAACCAGTATACAGGAACTTGGAAAGACACCTAAAGGTATCCGTAAGATTGTGCCCATAATGGGCGGAACCTTTGAAGGACCAGATATAAAGGGCAAGGTGGTAGCAGGCGGTTACGACTGGCAGCTGCTGCGCTCTGATGACGTAGTGGAAATTGATGCCAGGTATCTGCTGCAAACCGACGATGGCGACCTCATCACTTTGATGAACACCGGCCTGCGTCATGGTTCGCCGGAAGTAATGCAACGATTGGCAAAGGGAGAAGAGGTAGATGCTTCGGAGTACTATTTTCGTTCGATACCGGTGTTTGAAACTGGTAACCCCAAATACGATTGGTTGATGCGATCTGTTTTTATCGCGACGGGGATACGGAAGCCAAAGCAGGTGTTTATTGATGTGTGGCGGGTGGTGTAGGTAATTCTTCCAGAAGAATGAAAAATGCTTATTTTTGATAAGTAACCGGCCTTATTATTTATGAAAAGAAGATCACACCTGTTTGCAATATCCTTGCTGTGTATGTTAAACATGTTTGCATGCAAGCCAACTATACAAATACTACCCACAAAAAAACCCACTAATATTGGTATTAAAATCGCGTTTCGGAAAGGAACCATCTTCACTGAAAATTATTCCGCGGAAAATCTGGGTAAAAATAATTTTGACATCAGCAAAAGGTTTACCCATATAGAGCAAATGCTGAGTATAATGTGGCAACAAGTTATAGAGGTGGGTAAATTACATGTAGGCAGTTATCCCGGTTATCCCTGGGATATGAATATGAATGGCTATTTCACCCAATATTTTGGATTTATAAATGCTAGTGGCGAAAAAGTAATTCATCTAAATTATTTATGGAATAAAGGCCCCAATAAGGTAACCTATGAAAGTGAGTATATGACTGTGAGCAACGGAGGCAAACTTTATTGGCAATTAGAAATTAACCTGACTACCGGAAAAGTAATTGATTTGCGTGTTAATCCGGAGTAGGTGTTATTGATGTGTGGTGGGTGGTTTAGGAGTCCTTTATTTGCTTCTTAATTTTATGATACGGATGATAATTACCGCGACTAAAGGCGAGGACACTAACGCAAGCAGTACCGAGCCGCGGTACCCTAACGCTGTGTTTTTACCATAGTTACCAACCGCGATAATTAAACCAATTAGTACAAGTAATATTAGGATAAATTCCGTCGATCCCAGATCCAAAAAAGCGAGTTTCATAATTTAGTTTTACTGCATAATATTAAGAAATATCTTTGAGTATAAAAACTTTAAGCCAAGGCAATTACGATGACAATAACAAAGCCCGAACAAACGCCCGGGCTTTCCCGCTACTCTTTTATCAATATCATCTGGTATTGCTTTCCCTCCATCTCTCCGTTAAGGTCTAGTCGCGGGCCTTTGCGGTTTAGCTTCCCGTTAAATTGCCCTGGGCCGGTATTAGGATATCGCCATTTCATATCGATCTTACCGTGATCATCTAGTTTGTAATGACCTATACGTATTCTGCGATGATCGTTCCAACGAAAAACAACGTCATCATCCAGGTCAAGGTATACATGGGTAAGTATACTGTCTGTCGAAGTTTTCGCCTGATAGCTAATGCCATCTATTTTCAAATTTTCTACATGGTACTTACCGGTAAGGTCTGGGTGTTTGTTTGGATGTTCATAGGTAATTGTACCTAGTACCGGGACCAGCACGAATAAGGTTAGCCAAAGCCATTTTACTGGCGTATTATTATTTGTTGGGATAATTAATTGAGGCAAAAGGTGCCATCCATGTGCACAAATAAAGTAAATCACAGCGGTCAGCAAAACTATCCCCTGGGCTAACACACCTAAAGGCATAGCATAAAAAATGTCCATTAAGCTAATAAACACTAACATGGGCAAAGCGATAAGACTACCCAATAACCTGGTACGGTTAAACAGGATAAGTGTGGCTGCCACTATTTGCAGTAAAGCGATCACCACCGTAAAACCATATGAGAAATGGAAAAAAGCCCAAACCAGGTCATATCCCGAGAAAGATGAGAATGGTCTGTCTAACTTTGCAAGCGGTATTAGCATCTGCAGTTTCTGTATTTTTTGAATACCGAACATGGCGAGGTCTAACGCCAGGAAAAATGCAATTACCTGTGTAATCCATATTTTATGTACAGAGGGTAGGCCCTTCCGTTCGCGGGAGTGCCAGATAAATACCACAGCAAGCGCTATAAATAAGGGCAGGTAAGCCGCCAGGTAAATAAGATCAAGCGGGACAACGGTACCCAGGTATTTTGACGCTAGTCGCCTAAAAACGAGGCCCACCACAAATGCAGAGAGCAGGCCGAGTAATAGTTTTTGATAAAGTTTCATGTAATCTGTTTTTCCTGCAAAGCAAGGAGTTATCGATAAAAGTTTGTTCGGCTGTATCCAAACGCACCGTCCGGTTGTATAGCGATGTATATTTACAGCATAAACGTCATCATCGATATGCATCCATCTTTCGCATTGTTATTTTCGGCGCTTAGTGCAGGCAGCTTATTTTTAGCCGCGTTTTTATTGCTAACAGGTGTTGTGCAGGCAAACCGCGAAGCGAATAAATGGTTAGGGACTTTCTTTTTTTTTCTGAGTTTGCTTTTTATAGAAAAGCTTTTAGAGCGTTCGGGCCATCCGCAAACTTTGCTGATCCAGATAACCGAATGGCCGCGCTGGGCCATTTTTCCATGTTTATATATAGCGGTGTTTACATTTGTCCATCCGCGGCGACGGCCACAACTATTGTTTATTCACTTTGTGCCGGCTTTTATTTTTATTGTTTTTTTGATGTTGGGTAATGGGGTACAGTTACCCAACTGGGTAGCATTAATAGCGCGCTATTTCTTTTTTGCGCAAGGCCTGGTTTATGGGTTATTAAATTTGCGGATACTGGTGAAACATCAAAGCCATATGCGCCAATTGCTGGCTGATACAGCTTCTGATCTGACCTGGCTACGCAACTTTGTGTACGCGCCTTTGGTGATAGCGGCGGTATGGCTCGCTTTTAAGCAGTTACCCGCGATGGACGGGCTGTTGCAATTATTATGTTTAGGTGCAAGCCTTTATTTTGTTTCGGCAGCATTTAGGCAACGCGATGTTTACCCGGATAAGATAGTAGAGGTCGCGAATAATTTAATCTTCCAGCCCGCTGCATCCACAACCGCCCAAAGACTTACTTCGCAACAGATAGATATACTAAAAGACAGGGTAGTGATGATAGTTGATCAGCATAAGCCTTATTTAGACCCTGCATTAAACCTGCAAACCCTAGCCGATAAAGTAGGCATTAATACACATGAGCTTTCCCTGGTTTTAAATAAAGGCTTTGGGATGAATTTTTACGCTTATGTAAATGGCTTGCGCACCGAAGAAGCGATCAGGTTACTGGAGTCTGGGCAGTATGGCCACGGTGATATGGAGGCTATCTCGATAAGAGCGGGCTTTAATTCGCGTACTACCTTTTATGCAGCAATTAAGAAATTAAAAGGCGAAACACCCACTAGTTTGCTGAAACAGGGCGTTTCACTTTAGGTCCGTAGCGTCCTCCGTGCCAGGACAGAAATAATAGTGTCAACAAAGTGCTTATTCTGATGTTTAGGTTACAAGATGAACTTCTGTAAAATAAATGTAGGGTACGTAATCAAATATTACCCCACTATATCCGTTAAATTAAAAGCTTAATGCTTTAAAATATTACTATGGGACTAACGCTTAGGTTGACTTTTAATGACAAAGACTATAATTACCAGATCATTAACAGCAAGCAAATTGATCAGGGTGCAACGCAATTCAGCTTAACCTTGAATGGTGAAACAGTGGATCTAATTAAAAACGATAAAAATGTATGGACGCAGAAAAACGGAGACTCTCTTGATCCTGAACTTGTTCAAGCATTAGGGCGTTCCGTGTCTTTACGTTTAAGGCTGTAGGTTAATTTGAATTTCAAATATACTGCCCTTCAAAACATCCATGGAAACGGCTTTTCTTTGCTACCCGGGGGTGCTTACTCGAATCCTTGTGCCACATAAAGTATTAACCGGTTAAACCAATAGCGAATAAAGCTGTCAATTAAATCATGATAAAAATTATGGTTGTAGATGATCACGCCATTGTGCGCGAAAGTTTATGTGAGCTGCTTTCTGCGCAAGGAGATATAAAAGTGCAGGCGGCAGCGACAGACGGACAAGCGGCGCTGCAACTATTACAGGACGGCCTTCAGATAAATTTACTGTTAACCGACCTCAGTATGCCACTGATGGACGGATTAGAACTGACACGAAGGGCGATCTCCCTTAATGCAGAATTACGCGTTGTTGTGCTAACATTCCATACTCAGCCTATAGTGAAGCAACTCACATTAGCAGCAGGCGCCAAAGCGTGCTTATCAAAAGATGATGGTCTCCCTAAATTGCTGGATACAATCAGGGCAGTTCATGCGGCATACGCGCCAGGAAATTTTATATGTTAAAATGTGTTACACAAGCTTAATTCAAGAAATATGAGATTTTCCTCGCTGCAAGATTTCCACCCCAGCAGGGCTCTCACGAAGAACCTTACGGGAACAGGCAACTACTTCGCTAAAGTGTATTCTCCCCAAAAATCTGTCCCAATGGAATAAGAAGGACTGAATGATTTTACATTGCTGATATCAACTCCTATTACTGTTCCATTGCCATCGTATGTAATTTTTATGCCCGGAGTCTCTTCGGCTGCCAATTGATCCAGTTTGAGATTATAATTGAATTTGGCTGGCCCGTTAATATCAAGCCCCAACAGCTTTAAATCTATAGCCAACTCATACGTGTAGATCATTTTATTATCAAAACCGCTGGCTGCTTCAATACCATTTGTATTATAGACAGAAATAAGTGTGTCTACCCCCTTCAATCCCTTTACTTTTATGAATTTATGTTTTTCAGAAAGTCGCTTATTATTAAGTTTCGTTAATGAATCAGCTACAGACCTTGCATTGTCAGCAATCGCCTTACGCATTTCGTCATAGGTAATAACAGGTTTGTATTTTCGGTTAACAACCGGATAGCTTACCGTAACACTGTTATCATCAATCTTTTTATCTGTTTTGCTGATGGTAAAAATTGTTCGCCCTGCCAGCATTTTTTTAATGATGTATTCATCCTCGGCCTGTATTACTAAGTACAATTTATCGTTGTCGTTAGCCAGGGAGTAAAAGACATCAGTAGCCTTATTATAAGCTTGAAATTTATTGCCCCATTCATTAGCCTTACCGTCAATTTTAACATTTGCCGGAGCTCGTAAATTCGCCTGTTGAACATTGGACGGCTTCTGAGCATAGGTGTTAGTGAAAGAGATGAGCGTAATAATCAGAAGCAGCTTATTCATGGTTGATCAGGTTGATATATAAAGGTAACAGAATATAATTATGCTCCGTGTTCCAAATTCAAAAATTTGCTGTTCCAAAGTGTTCCAGTTTTAAGCGAAAATCGAAAAACTCCACAAGTTGTTTATTATCAGAGTTTTGTCAGCAATTTACAGCTAATCTTACTGACTTATAAGTAGTTTCAAACTGTTCCAAAGTGTTCCACGTTAAAATGGAAAAGTGCTGATGAACAACAAGTTAATACCGTCAGTCGCTTTTGAAAATTCTTAAGGCTTTATATTTTTTGGAACACCGCCATCGGCAATCTACCACAACAAAAAAGCCCCCTTGCGGAGGCTTAATATCTTATCAAATTACAGGCTTATCCTTTAACTCTTTCTACGTATGAACCTGTCGTGGTATCAACCCTAACTTTATCGCCAATGTTGATGAACAGGGGCACGTTAATTTCGGCTCCGGTTTCAACAGTCGCCTTTTTTAGCGCACCGGTTGAGGTATCGCCTTTTACAGCTGGCTCGGTGTAAGTTATCTCCAACTCTGCCGATCCGGGGATCTGGCCCATAATTGGTTCTTCACTTTCAAAAGCCACAATAACATTCATGCCTTCCTTTAAAAACTTCACCGCCGGACCAAACAGCGCCTTAGGCACATTATGCTGATCGTAAGTGGTGTTATCCATTATCACCAGCTGATCGCCGTCATCATAAAGATATTGATAGTCGTTAGTTTCAACGCGGGCAATAGTTACGTCTTCATCCGTACGGAAACGGTATTCAACCAGCTTACCGGTTTTTACGTTACGCATGCGGGCCTGGTAAAAAGCGCGCAAATTGCCGGGTGTGCGGTGCAAAAATTCTTCTACCTGTAGTAACTCCCCGTTAAAACGCAGGATATTCCCATTTTTTACTTCGGATGCTTTAGACATAACAATTATAATTGAGGCGCAAACTTAGGGAGTTACGGCGAAAGTTGCAAGTGGTTCGTGGTTGATAGTTCATGGTTCATAGTGAAGGGACATGCTTTACTATGATCTATGAACTATCATCCATGAACTAAGAACTATGAACCACCTTTCAGCTCATCCAGCGAATAAAAGCTATCCCGCCAGTATATGCCGCCCTGTTTTACGGTGATAAAGGTTGATCGTACAAACACATAAGCCATAACAGCCCCGGAGAATGGGACCATTAAAGCATACCACCATTTATTAGGCGGCACCAGATGCATGTAAAGCATCTGGGCCAGCAACACTGCGATTGCCAACAGCTTAATGTAAACATCGCCCCAAATTAACATTACAGGGACAGGCAAAGTAAAGCACACCAAACAGGATACAGCAAAAGCCAATGCCATAAACACGTTATAGTTGGCTGTGGCAAATGTGTTTTTCATTAGGCCGTTAATAAATTGACCCAGATTTTTGTACCATTCCAGCTTTACGGTGCCCATTCCGCTTAGTACATCCTGCCGCAGGCCGGCTTTTTTAATGTTGTATCCTAATTTAATATCGTCATCGGGCCGCAGCTTTATAAGGGTATGGGTTCCCGCTTTTTCATAAGCGGTGCGCTTAACCAGGCAAAAAGCACCTATACCGATATGAGCATTGGTTTTAGGCTTAATAGCATCCCAGGGGCGCAGGTATATCACCAGCATAAATTTAAACGTACCCAGCACGCTGTTTAATAACCTCGACGGAGATATTACTTCGGGCATTACAGCCAGATTATCTAAATTATTTTTCACGCTATAAGCCATCGCCTTGCTAATAGCGTCGGGGTGATATTCAATATCAGCATCGGTAAAAAGCAGCCATTCTTCGGTACTGCTTTTATAGCCTTGGTATAAGGCGTTGTTTTTTCCAAGCCAACCATCGGGCAGTTCGGTTATGGTCGTTACGGTAAGCTTGGGATATCTCTTTGAGAAGGCTTCGAGTATTTGCGGTGTGCGGTCGGTAGACCGGTCGTTCACTACAATGATGCGGTAGTTGTCGTAATTGATATTGCAGACACTTTGCAGTGCTTTTTCCAGATCGGCTTCTTCGTTACGTACGGGGATAATTATGGCTAAACCCGGTTGAACATTAGCTAATGGCTGACCTTGTAATCGTTTTACTTTTTTAAGATTTATGAGTAAATAGATGGTTGTTATTATACAAGAAACACCAGCTACTATACCATAAATCTCTATTATCATGTTGCTATTTATAATCGGCGATATTTAGCCGGTGCTTACAAAAGCCATACTCGTGCTCCTGATTAGAGCATACAATTGTTAAACGGCCCTGCGCAAATTGCTCTACCAGGCTTAAATACCAATCAACGCCTTGCGTATCCAGATTAGATGTCGGCTCGTCCAACATAAGCATAGGGGCATCAGAGCAAAATGCCAGTGCCAGCTTTAGCCGCTGTTTCATCCCCGAAGAAAAATATTTAACGAGTTTATATTTGTTGCCCGGTAAGCTAAGGAGCTCTATTATTCTATCTTTATTGATGCCGGCTTTATAGGGTTTAAATTTGAAATGGAAATCGATCACTTCTTCTAAAGAGAACTCTTCTATCAATTCCAGGTAAGGTGCTGCCAGGCTCAGGTAATTGAATACCTTTTCAATGTCGATTTTCTCGCCGTTGTTTAAAAAATTGATGTCGCCAATTGAAGGAGAGAGGCTGCAGTTTAGAATTTGCAGTAAGGTGGATTTACCCGAACCATTAGGGCCAAGAATAGCATAACTTTCTCCGCTTGTTAAACTATAATCAACCCCTCTGAATATCCAATCGCGGTTAAAGCGTCGGCCGATGTTTTCGAGGGAGATGTTTATTTGGTTCATTGTTGATGGTTCATAGATCATAGTGAAAGTTTGTGGTTAGATGATATGAACCATGAACTATCACCTACGAACTAACTTATATGCCAAACCCTTTCATAATACCACGTTGCGAGTTGGAAACGAAGTTAATGATCTCATCTCGCTCAACAGTTGGGTTAAACTCGGCTTCAATGATATCCAGCGCTTTGGTAACATTGTATTTCTTAAGGAAGATGATCCGGTATATCTCCTGAATCTCATTGATGGATTCTGCAGAAAATCCCCTGCGTCGTAATCCTACCGAATTAATACCGATATAGGACAAAGGTTCACGTCCGGCTTTGGTAAATGGCGGTACGTCTTTACGTACCAATGATCCACCCGATATCATGCTATGCGCACCTATTTCAACAAACTGGTGTACTGCCGATGTTCCTCCGATAAAGGCATAATCGTAGACATTAATGTGGCCGGCCAATTGTACGGAGTTGGCAATAATTACATTATCGCCAATAACACAATCGTGTGCTACGTGTACATAAGCCATCAGCAAACAATTGCTGCCAATAGTGGTGGTGTTTTTATCTAACGCAGTACCACGGTTAAGGGTTACGCATTCGCGGATAACCGTATTGTCGCCGATGGTAACTGTGCTGGGTTCGCCTTTGTACTTTAAATCTTGCGGTGGTGCCGAAACAACAGCACCCGGGAAAATACGGCAGTTTTTGCCAATGCGTGCCCCATCCATTATAACAGAATTTGAACCTATCCAGGTGCCTTCGCCAACTTCTACATCCTTATGAATGGTAACAAAAGGTTCAATAACAACATTATCGGCTATTTTAGCCTGCGGATGTATATATGCTAAGGGTTGGATCATGCTTATTCAGTTACTTGTTTTCTAACTATCTGGGCCATTAATTCAGCCTCTACCACAACGCGCTCGCCCACCATGCCAATACCTTTCATTTGAGCAATACCCCGGCGTATCGGCGCTAACAGGTTGCAATGGAATATTAACGTATCGCCGGGCACAACCTTATCTTTAAACCGCGCATTTTCAATTTTTAAGAACAAGGTAATATAATTTTCCGGATCGGGTACTGTATTCAGCACCAATATGCCACCCGTTTGGGCCATAGCTTCAATTTGTAAAACGCCCGGAAATAGTGGGGCGTCCGGAAAGTGGCCTTTAAATATCTCCTCATTCATGGTAACGTTTTTCAACCCTACAACGTGGCTTTTCGTCAACTCCAATATTTTATCAATAAGCAGCATAGGCTGACGATGCGGCAGTATCTTCATTATCTGCACGGTATCATAAACCGGCTTCATGTTAGGATCGTAGACCTTAAAATGCTTGCGGCTACGTTCTTTCTTTATCAGTGTTTTGATCTTTTTAGCGAATGCAACATTGGCCGCGTGACCAGGCCTTGCTGCCATTATATGGCCGCGAAGCGGAACACCTACCAGCGCTAAGTCGCCTATCATATCCAGCAGTTTATGGCGTGCTGGTTCATTTTGATGGCGCAGCTCAATATTATTAAGTATGCCTTGAGGAGCAACTTTAATGTCCTTGCGGTTAAACAGTTTTGCTAAATGCTGTAGTTCTGCTTCATCAACATCTTTGTCAACCACTACTATAGGCGCTCCGCCGAAATTCCCAGCTCGCCCAGGACCGCATCGGTGTCCTGCCCGATCCGGCGCCCGCTCCAGCGCACGCGCCCCGGTGTGCCGAGCATCCGAAACAAC
>CBFGNU010000130.1:0-10506 GCA_965650195.1 uncultured Mucilaginibacter sp.
GGGAATATTACCCGATTCAATTCCCACAAGGGAAATTAATATTATAAAGAAGAAATAACAGAGGTAAATTATAAAACTAAAATAGTAAAAGATGGAAATGATCAGAAAAATAGCAATAGCTACAGTGGGCTTAGCGCTTGTTGGATCATCAGTTTTTGCACAAAGCCTTGCTGATGCCAAAAAAGCAATTGATGCCGAGCAGTATGTAAAAGCTAAAGCTATGCTTAAAAACTTAACGGTTACACAGCCAACTAATGCTGAAGCATTTTTTCAGTTAGGTTGGGTATATCTATCGCAAGATTATGTTGACTCGGCTAAGGCGGTGTTTAACAAAGGTGTTGCGGCCGATCCTAAATCAGCGCTTAATTATATTGGTTTGGGCACAGCGGCGCATTTAAATAAAGACGCTGCCGGTGCTACATCAAACTTTCAGCAAGCGTTAGGATGGGTTAAGAAAAAAGATGCTGAACCTTTTCTTTATATAGGTAGAGGATATCTTTTGGGCGCGGAAGATGGTAAACTATCTGCTCAAGATGCCAATGCAGCTATTGATGCTTTGAACAAGGGTAAGTTAGCTAATGAAAAAAACCCTGATATATGGGTTGAGTTGGGTAATGCTTATCGCTCACAATTTAAAAGCAACGATGCTTTTACTAATTACCAGCAAGCGTTAACGCTTGATCCAAAATCGGTTACGGCTAATACAGCCATTGGCGTTTTATGGAGATATGCTGATAGTTTTGACGCAGCAGAAAAAGCGTTTCAAACCGCTACCACAGTTGACCCTAATTTTGGACCGGCCTACCGGGAATGGGCAGAAACAGAAAACCGCGAGGCAAGCAATAGAGGTAAAAATGCTTCTGACAAGATAAAATCTGCTGTAGCGCATTTTAAAACTTATATGAGTTTGACTGATCAGTCTAATGAGACCCTATTACGTTATGCCGACTTTTTGGTACGCGCCGGTCAGTGGGCTGATTTGCGCGAAGTTGGCGCAAAGCTTACCGCTTCGCCAAACGTTAATCCCAGGATATACCGCTATTTAGGCTACGCAGCTTTAGAAAGTAAAGATCCTAAAGCCGCTATGGAATACATGAATAAATGGATGGCTAAAGCCGATCCTAAGCGTGTCATCCCTCGCGACTTTTTATATCACGGTCGTGCGCAACTTCAAGCAGGACAGGATACTACAAAGGCTGTGGAAACTTTAACAAAGGCAGTTGAATTAGATAGCACATTTGCAGATGTTTACAGAGATATAGCAAAGGTGAACGTTGATAGAAAAAGGTATTCAGCCGCTTTCGATTCTTATTCGAAAATATTGAAAAAAGATAAAAACTTAACATTCGGCGATTATCTTGCAGCCGGTAGATATGGTTATTTTGCATTTACTATTGACCAGGCTGCAAAAGCAAAGGCTGATCCAACTTTTAAGCAAGACTCTAGCTTGCTGGTTAGAGCTGATTCAGCACTAAGTTACATGCAACAAAAAATGACTAATCCAATTTTTTGGACCCCGTTATTCCGTGCTCGTATAGCAGAGTTGCGTGATGCCGATAGGGAACACAAAAAAGGACTAGCCAAAGGCTATTACGAGCAAGTGGTGCAAATATTGGAACCTAAAACAGCTTCATTGACTGCACAGGAGAAACCGGCATTGTTAGAAGCTTATGACTATTTGGGTAATATATATGCCTATAAAGAAAAGGACGATGTGAAAGCCGCAGAGTACTTTAACAAGGCAAAAGCTCTTGACCCAGCCGACTCGCAAGCCGACTTTTACTTTAAGCAAAAAGCCGGAACTAAAAGCAAGTAATAAATAACACATTTATAAAACAAAGGCTTCTGTAAAAAGAAGCCTTTGTTATTTATAAGCCCTTTGTATATTTGCAGCATGGAAACTCAAAGTTTACCGGTAAATTACTTACCTATTATATTTCAGATGTTGGTGGCGCTAGGTTTTGTAGTGGGTACCATGTTTGCCACGCACAAGTTGGGCCCCAAACGCGTAACTACAGATAAGCTTACTCCTTTTGAATCGGGCATTGAGGTTATTGGTAACGCGCGTACGCCCATCTCTATTAAATACTTCCTGGTAGCAATATTGTTTGTGCTGTTTGATGTGGAGGTGATATTTATGTATCCATGGGCGGTTAACTTTAAAGAGTTAGGCAAAGAGGGTATGATAGAGATGTTCATCTTTATGGCAACCCTATTAGCCGGCTTTATCTACGTAATAAAGAAAAAGGCGCTTAACTGGGACTAACCGGTACAGAGATTATTTGCACTTAGCTAACATATCTTCTGCCGCTCTTTTTCGACAGCTTACTGAGGTGTTCCAAACTGGTTTGTTTGCTGTTCCAAAGTGTTCCATTTTAAGCTAAAAAGCTTAAAGCTGTTCAATTGTTTCACTGTCAGTCACTTACGTTCAATTTACAGCTAACTTTACTGACTTATAAGTAGTTTCAAAGTGTTCCAAAGTGTTTCGGCTTAAAAAGTTAAGCCACTTAGAATGAGCCGATTAATACCGTCAAAGTAGTTTTGCGTTTTTACAGGCTTTATATTTTTTGGAACACGGGAGAGTTTGCAGTGTTTTTATTAAAGCCTTAATAAACATCCAATAGGACTGTTTGTTTAGAATAATTCTAAATATATTTCGTTTAGCCTTTAGTGTAGCTAATACAAGGTATTTTATCATAAATTTGCGCGTCCAAATGTCACAGTTTGGACGAGTATTTGATAATTATAATTCATGAGTGATATTCAAATAGTTGGGGCTCCTGCGGGAGTAGAGGGAGCGGGATTTTTTGCTACTTCGCTTGATAAAGCGGTAGGTATGGCACGTGCCAATTCACTTTGGCCATTGCCTTTCGCCACATCATGTTGTGGTATCGAATTTATGGCCACCATGGCTTCACATTATGACCTTTCGCGTTTTGGTGCAGAGCGTTTAAGCTTCTCGCCACGTCAGGCCGATCTTTTAATGGTAATGGGTACCATCGCCAAAAAGATGGGTCCTGTACTGCGCCAGGTATACCTGCAAATGGCCGAGCCACGTTGGGTAATGGCAGTTGGGGCATGCGCATCAAGCGGAGGTATATTTGATACCTATTCGGTTTTACAAGGTATTGATGAGATCATTCCGGTTGACGTTTACGTGCCGGGTTGCCCGCCGCGCCCTGAAGCTATTATTGATGGCTTTATGCACATACAGGACCTGGTGAGAACAGAATCAACCCGCAGGCGCGATACTCCTGAATACCAAAAATTACTTGCATCATACGGAATTCAATAAATGGGTAAGATAACTAACGAAGAAGTTTTAAATAACATAAATACCCAATTCGCTGATAAGGTAACGGTAGTTGGCGAGCCTTTTGGTTTGCTTACTTTAGAGACTACCAAAGAGCAGATAAACGAACTACTGGCTTTCCTTAAAAGCTCGCCGGTTCTTCAGTTTATTTATTTAACTGATATAACTGCTGTACATTACCCTGAGCAGGAGCTTACAATAGGCGTCGTTTATCACCTGCACAGCCTGGTAAATAATGTGCGTGTACGCATTAAAGTATTTATTGATGGCGATAACTGCCATATCCCTACAGCAACCAACTTATGGGAGGGTGCTAACTGGATGGAGCGCGAAACGTATGATTATTTCGGTGTGATATTCGATGGGCACCCGGATCTGCGCAGGATATTGAATGTTGACGATATGACAGCTTTCCCGATGCGTAAAGAGTTCCCGTTGGAGGATCCGAACCGCGTTGATAAGAAAGATTATTTTTTTGGAAGATAGAGCATGGAGAATCATCCCGTATATATAGATAACGATCCGCAAAGCGACCATTCCACGCTAAATTTAGGGCCTACCCACCCGGCTACGCATGGCGTTTTTCAAAACGTTTTGCAGATGGATGGCGAGCGTATTATAAGCGGCGTATCAACCATTGGATATATTCACAGGGCGTTTGAGAAAATTGCCGAGCATCGTCCATTTTATCAAATAACGCCGTTAACAGATCGTTTAAATTACTGCTCATCACCCATTAACAACATGGGTTGGCACATGACGGTTGAAAAACTATTGGGTATTCAAACACCTAAGCGTGTAGATTACCTGCGCGTTATTGTAATGGAGCTTGCCCGAATAGCCGACCATATTGTTTGTAACGGTGTATTAGGTGTTGATACTGGAGCTTTCACAGGTTTCCTTTATATGATGGAGCACCGCGAGGCTATCTATGAGATATATGAAGAAGTTTGCGGGTCACGCTTAACTACCAACATAGGTCGTATAGGCGGTTTTGAACGTAACTTTAATACAAAAGCCTTCATAAAGCTGCGTGCGTTCTTGATTAACTTCCCTAAAACCCTTAAAGAGTTTGAGGCGCTGTTTACACGTAACCGCATATTTATGGATCGCACCAAAGGCGTTGCCGCTGTTACAGCCGAAGACGCTTTAAGCTACAGCTGGAGCGGCCCTCTGCTACGTGCGGCCGGTGTTGATTATGATGTGCGCGCCATGAACCCATATTCAAGCTATGAGGACTTTGATTTTGAAGTTCCGGTTGGCGAGAATGGTGACGTGTATGCCCGCTTTTTGGTGCGTAATGAAGAAATGTGGCAAAGCCTTCGTCTGATAGAACAGGCATTGGTAAAGCTGGAAAAAGAGCCAAGTGATATTTTCCATGCTGATGTACCCGAATTTTACCTGCCTCCAAAAGAGGAAGTTTATAATAATATGGAAGCCCTCATCTATCACTTTAAAATAGTGATGGGCGAGATACCAACTCCACATACAGAAGTTTATCATGCTGTTGAGGGCGCTAACGGTGAGTTAGGCTTTTACCTGATAAACGATGGTGGGCGTGCACCTTACAGGCTGCATTTCCGCAGGCCAAGCTTCATCAATTACCAGATGTATGCGCCAATGAGTGCTGGTATGTTGCTTTCAGATGCGATAATTAACATGAGTAGTTTAAACGTTATAGCCGGAGAGTTAGATGCTTAGAGTTGAAAATACCGAGATGGTTCCGGTTGAGTTTTCAACCGCGCTGACCGACCAATTTGCTGACATTGTTAGTCGCTATCCCGAAGGAAAACAAAAATCAGCACTATTGCCTATACTGCATTTAGTGCAAGCCGAATTTGGTTGGGTAAGTGCACCCGCAATGGATAAAGTTGCAGAGTACTTAAGTATACAGCCTGTTGAGGTTTATGAGGTGGCAACTTTTTACACCATGTACTTTATGCGCCCTCAGGGCAAATACGCATTGGAAGTTTGCCGTACAGGACCTTGCTGCTTAGTAGGAGCCGAGAAGATAATGGATCATATAGAGCAAAAGCTGGGTGTTAAAGAGGGGGAAGTTACAGCTGATGGCCTGTTTAGCTGGCGCGGTGTGGAGTGTTTAGCAGCCTGCGGCTTTGGCCCGGTTTTACAGATAGGTCCTGAATACACTTTTTATGAGAAACTGACCAACGCGTCGGTTGATCAATTGATTGAAGATTTAAAAGCTAAGGCGAATAACTAATGGGACGCAAATTACTTTTAGAACATATAAACGTACCCGGCATCAATACCTTTGATGTATACCGCCAAAAAGGTGGTTACAGATCTGTAGAGAAAGCTTTAAAACAGATGTCGCCCGAAGAAGTGGTGGAGGAAGTTAAAAAATCGGGTTTGCGTGGTCGTGGTGGTGCAGGTTTCCCTACCGGGATGAAGTGGAGTTTTTTGGCTAAGCCGGAAGGTGTTGCACGTTATTTGGTTTGTAATGCTGATGAGTCAGAGCCCGGTACTTTTAAAGATCGTTACCTGATGACTTATATCCCTCACTTGTTAATTGAGGGAATGATAACCGCCAGCTACGCTTTAGGCGCAAAAACATCATATATCTATGTTCGCGGCGAAATGATGCCGCAAATACGCATCCTTGAAAAAGCAATTGCCGAAGCAAAAGCCAATGGCTTTTTAGGTAAAAATATATTAGGTACAGGTTATGATCTGGAGTTGTATGTACAGCCAGGAGGCGGTGCTTATATTTGCGGTGAAGAAACAGCTTTGTTAGAATCATTAGAAGGTAAACGTGGTAACCCACGCATTAAACCACCTTTCCCAGCTATTGCGGGCTTGTACGGCTGCCCTACTGTGGTTAATAACGTTGAGTCTATTGCTGCTGTAGTACCTATCATTAATGATGGCGGCGAAGAGTATGCTAAATTAGGTATCGGTCGTAGTACAGGTACTAAACTGATCTCAGCTGGTGGTAACTTAGTAAAACCAGGAGTTTACGAAATAGATCTCGGCCTGCCGGTTGAAGAATTTTTATACAGTGACGAATATTGCGGTGGTATTGCCAATGGCAAACGTTTAAAAGCGGTTGTTGCGGGTGGTTCATCTGTGCCGATTTTGCCAGCTAATTTGTTCTTGAAGACCGTTAATGGCGAAGGTCGTTTAATGAGCTATGAATCATTAGCTGACGGTGGTTTTGTAAGCGGCACCATGATGGGATCCGGCGGTTTTATTGCTTTTGATGAAGACCAGTGTATTGTGCGCAACACCTGGAACTTTGCCCGTTTTTATCACCATGAAAGCTGCGGACAATGTTCGCCTTGCCGTGAAGGTACCGGCTGGATGGAAAAAGTGTTACATCGCCTTGAAATGGGCCATGGCAGCATGAGCGACATGGACCTGCTGGTAGATGTATCAAAGAAAATTGAAGGCAATACTATTTGTCCGCTTGGTGACGCGGCAGCATGGCCTGTGGCTAGTGCTATTCGCCATTTTAGGGATGAATTTGAGTGGCACGTATCGCATGCGGCCGAGGCGATAACAAGAAATTACGGCTTAGCACATTATGCTGATCCATTGCCTGTTCCTGCTGCGCAATAGAGTAAGTTGTCATCCTGAGCGATAGCGAAGGATCTTATAAGAGCGACGAGTAAAGCGGATAAGATGTTTCGCTATCGCTCAACATGACAAGTAAAATATTATAATTGACTAATATATAACGTCAAAATGAAGGTTACAATAGACGGAATATCGGTAGAAGTGCCAGACGGAACAAGCATCCTTAATGCCGCAAGGCAAATAGGAGGTGATATTGTTCCGCCTGCTATGTGCTATTACTCCAAATTAGAGGGTAGCGGTGGTAAATGCCGTACCTGTTTGGTACAGGTAAGCAAAGGATCTGAAAAAGATCCGCGCCCTATGCCTAAGCTGGTAGCGTCATGCCGCACAACGGTAATGGATGGTATGGAAGTGAAAAACATCACTTCGCCGGAGGTTATTGAAGCGCGCAAAGGCGTGGTCGAAATGTTATTAATTAATCACCCGCTGGATTGCCCTGTGTGCGACCAGGCTGGCGAGTGTCATTTGCAAGATCTTGGCTTTGAGCACGGCGCTGTTAAAACTCGTTATGAATTTGACCGCCGTACATTTGAAAAAATTGATATCGGCGATAAGATCCAATTGCACATGACGCGTTGCATTTTATGCTATCGCTGTGTGTTTGTTGCCGATCAAATAACTGACCACCGCATACACGGTATTCTAAACCGTGGCGATCATTCAGAGATCTCAACCTATATTCAAGCAGCTGTTGATAATGATTTCTCAGGAAACGTTATTGATGTTTGCCCGGTAGGTGCGTTAACAGATAAAACATTCCGCTTTAAAAATCGTGTTTGGTTTACCAAACCTGTTGAAGCACATCGCGATTGCGATCATGCCAACTGCAACGGTAAAGTAACATTATGGTATAAAGGTGAAGAAGTGCTTCGTGTAACTGCACGCAAGGATCAGTGGGGCGAAGTAGAAGAGTTTATCTGTAACGAATGTCGTTTTGATAAAAAGAAAACTTCTGATTGGGTAATTGAAGGTCCACGTAAAGTATCGCATAAATCAGTTATCAGCTCTAATCACTACGAAATGAAACCGCTTCCGGTGGTAAAAACCAACCCGGTTTTGCAGGAAGCTAATAAAATACAACTTGAACGGGAGACACGTTTATAATGGAACTAACTGACATCCTAATAAAATTTACGCTGATAGTGATCATCTTCGCTATTAGTTTGGTAGTGGCGATGTATTCTACCTACGCAGAGCGTAAGCTTGCCGCTTTTTTTCAGGATAGGGTTGGCCCTAACCGCGCTGGCCCCTGGGGTATATTGCAACCGCTTGCCGATGGTGGTAAAATGTTTTTAAAAGAAGAGATCATCCCAACCAACTCTACAGGCTTCCTGTTTATTGTAGGGCCCTCTCTGGCTATTTTTACAGCATGTATTGCATCGGCTGTTATTCCATGGGGACAGAAGCTTACTATTGGATCAACAGTCATTGATCTGCAGGTTACTGATATCAACGTTGGCATACTGTACATTTTTGGTGTAGTATCATTAGGTGTTTACGGCATCATGATTGGTGGTTGGGCATCAAACAACAAGTACTCATTGTTAGGAGCTATCCGGGCTGCATCACAAAATATCAGTTACGAAATTTCAATGGGTCTTTCCATCATCGCTTTGATAATGGTTACGGGTACTATGAGTCTTGGCGAAATTGCAGGGCAGCAGCATGGTTTCTGGGCCGATAATTACCCAACTTGGTTTGTATTCAAACAGCCTTTGGGATTCTTGCTGTTTATAATTTGTGCATTCGCTGAAACTAACCGCTCACCATTCGATTTACCTGAGTGTGAAACTGAGTTAGTAGGTGGTTATCATACCGAGTACTCGTCAATGAAACTGGGCTTTTACCTGTTTGCCGAGTACATCAATATGTTCATATCATCGGCGGTAATGGCTACGCTATATTTTGGTGGTTACAACTATCCGTTTATGGATTGGGTTGCAGCTAACGCCGGTACCAACGTATCTGTAATTTTGGGTGTGGTATTACTGTTCGGCAAAATATTTGGTTTCATCTTCTTCTTTATGTGGGTAAGGTGGACTATACCGCGTTTCCGTTATGACCAATTGATGGATCTTGGCTGGAAATCATTGATACCTTTAGCCATAGCAAATATTATTATAACAGGATTGTGGATGACTTTTATTAGAGGATAATATGGAACCATTAAGTAATAAAAGAAAGGTACTGGAATCAAAGCCGCTTAATTTTTTAGAGCGTGCTTACCTGCCTGCCATTGTGAAAGGTTTGGCCATTACGATGAAACACTTTCTGAAAGTTGTTTTTGCTAAAGGCGATGTAACCATCCAATATCCGGAACAAAAGCGTGAGTTCTCTGAAAATTTCAGGGGCATGCACTCACTTAAGCGTGACGAGGATGGTAAAGAGCGTTGCACCGCTTGCGGCTTATGCGCCCTATCATGCCCGGCTGAAGCTATTACCATGATTGCTGCTGAGCGCCAAAAAGGTGAAGAGCATTTGTATCGCGAAGAGAAATATGCTGCTGTTTATGAGATAAACATGCTACGTTGCATTTTCTGCGGATTGTGTGAGGAAGCTTGCCCTAAAGAAGCGATATACTTGGATGGCGATATCGTGCCTTCTGATTATTTGCGTAAGGATTTTATTTACGGTAAAGACAAATTAGTAGAGGCCCCGTTAAATCAATAAAGAAGTTTTATACCTTTGCCCAACCTTTTTTTAGGGTATAAGGTACGTTAATAGATAACCATGAATCCATTTTACATTGTAGCGTTTTTATCTATCTGTTTTGCCATTTTGGTAATCAGCGCAAAAAACCCGGTGCATAGTATATTGTATCTTATACTTACCTTTTTTACGTTCACTATCCATTATATTTTACTGAACGCGCAATTTTTAGCGGTGGTGAACTTCATTGTTTACATGGGGGCTATACTGGTGCTGTTTTTATATACGCTGATGCTCATAAATTTAAATGAGGATTCTGAACCTGCAAAATCAAACTTTGTAAAAATTGCCGCGGTTATTGGTGGCGGATGTTTCCTTGTTACTATAGTAGCTTCTATAAAAGCCTTAGGTGCATCAAACCCGGTATTAATGAAAAACCCTGGTCTGGGTTTAGTTAAAAACCTCGGAAAAATCCTATTCAACGAATATTTATTGCCATTTGAGATCGCCTCTATATTGCTATTATCAGCAATGGTGGGAGCAGTTTTATTAGCAACAAAAGATAAAGACCCAAAAGCAGCATAATATGGAAAGTTTAACAAATACTATGCTTGGCGTTCCGCTTAATCACTACATTTTATTAAGCGCTATCATATTTTCAATTGGTGTTATGGGCGTTCTGTTACGTCGTAACGCTATAGTGATCTTCATGTCTATTGAGCTGATGCTGAATTCGGTTAACTTGTTGCTTACAGCGTTTTCGGTTTATCGCGGCGATGCGGCAGGACAAGTGTTCGTGTTTTTTATTATGGCACTGGCCGCTGCCGAAGTTGCAGTTGGACTGGCTATTATAGTGATGATTTATCGCAACACCAACTCGGTAGATATTAACGTGCTGAATAGATTGAAATGGTAAGATGATTTCGAATTTCGGATGTTCAATTTCG
>CBFGNU010000131.1:0-10491 GCA_965650195.1 uncultured Mucilaginibacter sp.
AGTTCCGTAATTTGCACCTCTAAACCTAACGAAACTACCTGATCTAAAGCGGCGCGCAATTGCGTAACTGTTGGATAATCTAACGACCAATGCGCCTGGAAACCTACCCAATCTATCGTTACACCGCTGGCTTTCATCCTTTTTAGCAGCTTGAAAATTTTCTCCCGCTTAACTTCCCTCTCATTGTTAAACTCGTTGTAATACAATTTAGCTTTAGGGTCCGCCTCGTGTGCAAACCTAAAAGCCGCATCAATAAATTCAGGTCCGTCGAATATCTCCAACCATTTGGTTTTCCGGTACATCACTGCAGGGTCCTGGCTGTCATCAATAGCCTCGTTCACCACATCCCAGCAGTAAATTTTGCCTTTGTAACGGTTCATCACCGTAAATATGTGCTCTTTTAAACGTTTTAATACTAACTCTTTACTTGCCTGCTTTCCGTCAGGACCCACAAGCATCCATTCGGCATTCTGCTGGTGCCATAGCAAATTATGGCCACGTATGTTAATTTTATGCCTTTCTGCGAAAGCGACAATATCATCAGCATTTTTCCAGTTGTAAGAGTCTTCCCTGGGATGAATAACGCCCACTTTCATGTCGTTCTCCGCTGTTACACTGTTAAATTCTTTGGTAATTAATGCGGAGTCTGTTCTTATTGATCTGGCACCCACAGCCACGCCAACCAGGAAATCATTCTTGAAATAATCTTTCAGGCCCTTGCTCAAATCAGCTTGCGGTGTAGTATTGGGTACCGACGAAACTTTTGGGGTTGATAGTTTGGGCGAACATTGCATATAGCACATTACCGTTGTGCATACAGCTGCAATAAGGACAATATTCTTCCTGAGATTTTTATTCATGGTTAATTGGTTTGGAGATATAAAGCTAATAATATTAAAAAGTTAATATTAGCGGCTATCGTCACATTTTTGATAGGAGCCCGGCTCCATTAGGTGTTTCAAAAGATATAATCTTGGCAAATTGATTATAATCAATTTAATTACAGCTTATTATGTCAAAAAATGTGAATATAGTATTATAAAATGCGAATATAGTATTGTTGCAAGTGTTGCAGGCACATTTCTCAACAGACTGATAAACAATGGTTTGATAATAAACACTGTTGCAAGTGTTGCATTTGTTGCCTATATTTTCTGCAACACCCCATTCAGTTTTACTCCACAAAAACCTGTTTCTGGCTAATATCAATAGATGATCGGCTACCATCAAAGCTTATGCGCACCACCATATGGTAGTAAGAGCTATCAAAAATGTAGATATTATCAAATTGGTCGGCACCGTTAAAAGATTGTATAACACCAATAGTTCTGATCTGGCCCATCAGGTTAATAACGTCCTGAGAATTTGCGCTAATATAGCTAACCGTGTGCAACACACCACCGTTAGCGGCTTTAAAACTTTTACCTACAACTACCGTTTCCACCTTATTTCGTGCTGCTGTGGTTTGGTAAGTGTCAATTCCAACACCCCCTATCTCTTCCTTTGATTTTAACTTAAACACCTTGCCTATGCTAAAGTCATCAGCAGCCTGTTTATTGCTAAGGCTGACTAAACTAGTCAGGTTCAACAAATTAATGCTTTGCGCTCCCGCAGTTGCACTACAGCCCAATATGAATAATGCTAAAAGAAATCTCCTCATTGCGAGTGTAAGTTTACTTAAAAGCATAAACTTTTCAAAACAAAGCTTTGGGCTGATTTAAGTATAAAACCGCACTCACAATTACCTTAGTTTGAAAACGACCGCATAATTCTGCTAAATTTACAGCGGCAACATCATGGATTATCAGCAAACTATTAATTACCTATATACCCGCCTGCCCATGTTTTCGCGCACGGGTGCTGCCGCCATTACCAAGGACCTGAGTAATACTATTGCGTTGTGCAACTTGCTCAACCATCCCGAAAATAAATTTAAAAGCGTGCACATAGCCGGCACCAACGGCAAGGGATCTACCTCGCATATGCTGGCTGCTATATTGCAAGTAGCGGGTTATAAAACAGGGCTTTACACATCGCCACATTTAAAAGACTTCAGGGAGCGCGTACGTATAAATGGCGAGATGATAAGCAAACAGGCTGTTGTTGATTTTGTAGCGCGTTACCAGCAAGATATAGAACGCTTAAACCTGTCATTCTTTGAAATGACCGTCGGCCTGGCCTTTGATCATTTTGCCGAAGAGCATGTTGATATTGCCATTATAGAAACCGGTTTAGGCGGCAGGCTCGACTCTACTAACGTTATCACGCCGCTCTTATCTGTAATTACCAATATAGGCTGGGATCATACCGACCTGCTGGGCAACACGCTACCGCTCATCGCCGCGGAAAAAGCCGGTATCATAAAACCGAATATTCCTGCAATAATAGGCGAGCGGCAGGATGAAGTTGCTGATGTATTTACAAAAAAAGCGAGTGACGTTGGCGCACCTATCCGCTTTGCTGCCGATGAATGGGAAGTGAAGAGCGCCAGAGTTGATCAACAGCTAAGTGTGATGGCGTCAAACAACAGTAAAACCCGGGCTTATCCACTGTTGCTTGATTTAACAGGCAGTTATCAGCTTAAAAATGTAAAAACTGTTTTAAGCGCCATTGATGAACTGCGCCTGCTGGGCTTTAACATAACCGACGAGCACGTAAAAGATGCCTTAAATCAAGTAAAAACGCTTACCGGCCTGCATGGGCGATGGGAAGTACTGACGCAATCTCCTTTAACAATTTGTGATACCGGCCATAACCCGGATGGTATACAGGAAGTGTTGAAGAATATTGCTGCAACGCCCCATAAGCAACTGCATTTTGTAATAGGAATGGTTAGCGATAAAGACAGCAGCAAAGTGTTATCTCTACTGCCTAAAACCGCTACCTATTATTTTTGTCGGCCGGATATTCCGCGTGGCCTGGATGCCGGCGATCTGCGCGACAAAGCACGCGGTTTTAATTTGCAGGGCGATAGCCACCTGTCGGTAAAAGAAGCGTTAGCTGCAGCGCAAAAAAATGCGGCGCCTGCCGACCTTGTTTTTGTAGGCGGTAGCACATTTGTAGTTGCAGAGATAATTTAAACGATATTATAACCAATAAATAGCATGGGAACAATAAACTGGGGTATAATTGGCTGCGGCGATGTCACCGAGATAAAAAGCGGGCCCCCTCTCTATAAAGTGCCTGGCAGTCGTCTAATCGCGGTGATGCGCCGTGATGCCGGGAAAGCTGAAGATTATGCGCGCAGGCACGGTGTTGGTAAATGGTATAACGATGCAGAGCATTTGCTTAACGATCAGGAGATCAATGCGGTATATGTTGCTACACCGCCAGCATCGCATTTAGAATATGCGCTTGCAGGCCTTAAACGCGGTTTAAATGTGTACGTAGATAAACCGGTTGCAATGAACGCAAATGAAGCCCGCCAAATGGCAGAAGCTTTAAAGACCAGCACAGGAAAGCTTTCGGTAGCGCATTACCGCAGGGCACTGCCAATGTATTTATATATTAAAGAGTTGCTAGATACCGGTGCAATTGGCGATGTACGCAGCGTACAAATAAGAACCTGGAAAAGCGCAAAGCCGGGTAACGAAGATCTGGCACCGGATAACTGGCGCGTTAATCCTCACCTATCCGGTGGAGGCTATTTCAATGATCTTTCGCCGCATCAGTTGGATCTTATGCTGTTCTATTTTGGAGCGCCGAAAAATTATAGCGGGTTTTCTATTAACCAGGCGGGGGTTTACGGCGCTACAGACCATACTTGTGGCAGCATAATCTTTGAGAACGGCGTTGTGGTAAATGGCTCCTGGTGTTTTAATGTGGCACCATCTGAAGTGACAGACGAGTGCATAATAGTAGGCAGCAAAGGCAGTATCAGCTTTCCGTTTTTTAATGATCCATACACGGTAACGTTGAAAAATGAGAATGGAGAGTCCACAAAAACCTTTGTTCAGCCACCCCATATTGCCTATCCTATGATAGAAAAGGTTGTAAGCTATTTTAAAGGCGACGGAGATAACCCATGCAGTTTAGATGAAGCGGTTGTACTAATGAATATAATCGATACCTTCGCTAAATCCTTATAATGAAGTGGTCGTTTTATTAAAAAATGTCTAATTTGCTAAAAAATAGCACTTAAGCCTTTATGAAAGCTATCCTGTATTTATCCACCATATTCCTTTTGGCTATCAGCTTTAACGGCCGTGCTCAAACATCGCCTGTTCCCAAAAGTTATTCCCTTACAACCCCCGAAGATTATAATAAATATGAAAAAGACGTTGTAAACGTCATCAACTGGTTGGAGCAAACTCCTTGGGATCCAAAAAGCATTGAAAGGCAAATAGCAGATTCATTTCTTCTGGCGTGGATCTCTGGTAGCCCAACGGTGACTATAGAACTCGGTGATGATATCCTTATGAAGATAATGGAAAAAAATAAAGAGGCGCTTGTTACCTATATGGGTGGATATACTAAGTACACGTTACAAAGTAGGGCAGATAAAACCAGCTATGATGTTAACAAGGCTAAATTAGCGGGTTTTAAAGCCATAATCTCGAAGTATAATTCCGAAAAAAAGACTCGCTCAAAAGATAAGAATGTGGAGATGCTTGCCAAATTAGACAGCGAGGGCAAATTAGAGAACTGGATAGCTACCGAACTTTCTAAAAAGTAAAAGGGCCGCTGGTAAGGCCGCCCTTGCTAATAGATCAATCTTTCTTTTTAGGAACTTTAGCACCTTCTTTCCGCGCCTCTGAGAGGCCAATAGCTACAGCCTGTTTTTTACTGGTAACCTTTTTGCCACTGCCGCTTTTAAGTTTGCCTTCCTTCATTTCATGCATGGTTTTTTCTACTTTTTCACCTGCCTTTTCAGAATACTTTGCCATAACATTTTCATTAGATGAATAATTTTTTATTCAGCAAAATGTTTGCCACATAATACTGCGCCGGCTTTCGTTTATTAATATATCACTATATTCAAAACATTAAATACAAACAAACAATAGTGCGCGAGCTTTAATATCCCTATATGATATCAAAAAAAATAATTGCCCCTTTTTATGAACGTTTAGCGCTCATCCTGATAGGTTTTGTGGTGTTGGGTTATTTGATCGTACAGGGGAAGGAATTGCTTGATCCCCTGTTATTCGGCTTTCTGTTTGCCATTTTGGTGTTACCGGTTGCTAATTTTTTTGAACGTAAGCTGCGTCTACCACGTTCTGCATCGTCGTTTTTATCGGTTATAATGCTTGTAGGGTTGGTTACAGCTATACTTTACCTGGTTGGGGCGCAAATATCGCGTTTAATGTCTGATTGGCCCGTGCTTAAAAACCAGCTCACTCAATCAGTCAATGATTTGTCGCTGTGGATAGAGAGCAGTTTCAGTATTAATCTGGAAAGCCAGAAAACCATAGTAGATGATACTGCAAAAAAGATCCTTTCTTCCGGAAGCCAGGTTATAACCACCACATTTGGCGCGGTGTCGTCGCTGGTGTTGTTCTATGTTTTTATAATGATATTCACGTTTTTTATACTTTTCTACCGTAGATTGCTATACCAATTTGTGTTAAAAGTATTTAACGCTGAACATGGACACGTTGTAAATGACATTACTCAAAATATTCAAAGCATTCTGCGTCAATACATTTTGGGTTTATTGTTTGAAATGATAATAGTTGCAGCAATTGCCTGCACTGCATTTTGGATGATAGGTATAAAATATGCAGTACTGTTGGGTTTAATAGTTGGCCTTTTCAATATAATTCCCTACCTGGGCATTTTTACAGCGCTTGTTTTAAGTGTACTGGTAACTTTTGCCACCGGGCCGATAACTAACACCATTGCAGTGGGTATAAGCATAATTGTTATACACGCCGTTGATGCTAATTTACTGCTACCCACCGTTGTTGGGTCTAAAGTAAGACTAAACGCCTTAATAACCTTTTTAGGCATAATTTTGGGCGAAATGCTATGGGGATTATCAGGTATGTTTTTGTCTATTCCGGTCATTGCCATATTCAAGATAATATTTGACAGGATAGAAAGCACCAAACCATGGGGATACCTTTTGGGAGGCGACTACGAGTTTAAATCTGCTGCAAAAAAAAGAATGAAAACGGAGTAGGTGAATAGTGTATAGTCCATCAAAACTTTAGATAATCGATAACATTGCTAATTAACTAATCACTACTTAACTAATCTCTGATTGCTATCTTCGCTGTATGAAATACCTGCGTTTGCTCTTATTTCCATTTTCGCTGGTTTATGGCCTTGTTATCATAATGCGCAACTGGCTTTATGATACCGGTGTATTTGAAAGCCGGGAGTTTAATCTGCCTGTAATTGCGGTAGGTAACCTGGATGTGGGCGGAGCCGGTAAAAGCCCCATGACGGAATACCTGATACGTCTATTAAAGACAGAGCGTAAATTGGCTACACTTAGCCGCGGTTACGGAAGGGTTACAGAGGGTTTTTTTATTGCAGGCAAAGATACTGACGCAACGCAGATCGGCGATGAACCGGCGCAGTTCAAACATAAATTTCCTGAAATTACAGTAGCGGTTTGCGAGAAAAGATTAGTGGGAATTGAACAGCTGAAAGTCGATCACGACCTGATAATTCTGGATGACGCATATCAGCACAGGGCTGTTAAATCCGGCTTAAGTATATTATTATTTGATTATAATAGCATTACACGATCCCAGTTTTTACTGCCTGCCGGAAATTTACGCGAACCGTTTAGCGGGCGCTGGCGTGCAGATGTTATTGTAATAAGCAAATGCCCCGAAGATGTTAGCGAGACAACGCAAAGAAAGATAGCCGATAAAATAGCTCTTCTGCCCTATCAACAGCTATATTTTAGTACAATAAGCTATTTTACATTACAAAATATAACAAGGACCAGTCTCAACGAAGTGATAGACACTGAAACCACAGTTTTTTTGCTATCCGGTATAGCTAATCCTACTCCGTTGGTTGCTTATTTAAAAACTCAAACTTTAAACGTTATTCACCATAATTATCCCGATCATCACAGATTTAGCTTAAAAAATATCACTAAACTTGCTGAAGATTTCAAAGCGTGCAAATCAGAAAAAAAACTGATCATCACAACAGAAAAGGATGCGCAACGTTTAGGAATGCATGAGTTAAAAGAAATACTTAGTGGCCTGCCGGTTTTTGTACAGCCTATAGGCGTTAAATTTTTACACGATCAGCAAAATTTTGATCAAACTGTTTTAAAATATGTTAGAGAATATTTACCACACCGTTAGTTATATAAAAAATCGCATAGGCGATTTTGAACCTGAAGTTGGCATAATATTAGGCACCGGTTTGGGCGGCCTGGTAAACGAAATTGAGGTTGAAAAGCAGCTGATGTATTCTAACATTCCGGATTTCCCGATATCAACCCTTGAATTTCACTCGGGCAAATTAATATTCGGGAAATTAGCCGGTATTAAAGTGGTTGCCATGCAGGGCCGACTGCATTACTACGAAGGATACAGCATGCAGGAAATAACTTTTCCGGTTAGGGTAATGAAAATGCTGGGTATAAAAACACTGTTCGTTTCAAACGCAAGCGGTTCTCTAAATCCTGAGTTTAAAAAGGGCGATCTGATGGTGATAGAAGATCATATCAACCTGCAACCGGAAAATCCTTTGGCCGGAAGGAACAACGAGGAATTAGGGCCACGTTTTCCGGATATGAGCGAGCCTTATCAGCGTACTTTAGTAAGTAAAGCGCTTCAAATTGCAAAACAAAATAATATCATTTGTCATAAAGGCGTATATGTAGCTGTACCTGGGCCCAATCTGGAGACCAAAGCCGAATATCGTTACCTGCGCATTATTGGCGGCGATGCCGTAGGCATGAGTACGGTGCCCGAAGTTATTGTGGCCAGGCACATGAGTTTGCCGGTTTTTGCCATATCAGTACTTACAGATGAGGGCTTTGGCGAAGAACTTACGCCGGTTTCGGTTGAAGAGATCATCGCCGTTGCGCAAGCTGCCGAGCCAAATATGACGTTGATTTTAAAAGAACTGATAGCAAGTTTAAATGCCTGATAAATTAAAGCTCTTTTTATCTTTAGTTATTTGCCTATGGGTTACTACCACCGTTGCGCAAAACGGACCGCCGTATAACAATGGTGGTTACAACAATGGTGGTTACAACAATGGCAATAATAATGGCAACTACAATAACGGCAATTATAATAATGATCCTCGCTATCCTACCAACTTTAACGATACGACACGAAACCGCAGCAGGGTTTTAACTACCGACCAGATGATTGATACGCTGCGCAAACGCGAGAAGCAGCGTATGGACTCGGTTATATTTAGTACCCGTTTTATTAAAATAACCAACGAGGCTTTGCTGCGCGATAGTACACAGCTATTTCCGCTTGACACATCGTTAACTGATTTTGAAAATTACAACCCGCTTTTCTTTGCCCGAAATCCTAAAATAAGTTTGGGTGGTACAATGGGGCTTGCCGCGCGTCCGTTATTATTTGAACCACGTAAAACAATTGGCTTTGATGTGGGCCTGCACGCGCTTGATCCATGGCAGTTTACTGCTGATGATGTATACTACTTTAATGCACGGGTACCTTATACGCTCTTAACAATGGTTACCAGCGGATCAGAGGAACAATATTTTAAAGCTTTTCATACGCAAAACATTAAACCCAACTGGAATGTGGGGTTCAGTTTAAATTTCCTGGGTTCGCGTGGAACATATTCCAACACCAATATTTTGGGACAAAACGTGAGCAACTTAACAGGTAATGTTTTTAGCTGGTACGAATCAAAAAGCAAGCGATACAATTTATTAACCACGTTAATCTTTAATGATATCAAATCACCCGAATCGGGTTCGGTATTAAACGATTCACTTTTTACCAGTGTCCGCGGATCATTCGATAAAAACACCGAACGTGTGCGTTTACCCAACTCGTTTGCAAATTTTAAAGAAACCAACTTACACATTAAACAGTTTTATTATGTGGGCCGCATTGATACAACTTTGGTTAAAAACAAAAGCAGCGCCAATATTTTGCCCACACAGCGCTTCTCGCATACACTAAACATAAGTCAGAGAAAATACATTTATCAACATTTAGATCAGGATGTTTATCATGTCTTTCCTGATTACTATTTCAGTTCAAACAGAACAAAAGATTCACTTACAGTAAACAATATCCAAAACGATTTTTCATACAGTTTTTATCTGCGCGGTAAATCAAGCCAGTTTGTAAAAAACGAGTTTAAGTTAGACGTTGGCCTTACGCATGACCTTTATAATTACAATCAATTTGTTGTTGATACCACGCTTAATCAGTCCGGTGTAAAGGTGGTATTACCGCAAAAACAACAGCAGGCAAATTTTCAAAACATAACCCTTAACGGAAGAGCAAGTTATCGCTTTAGCGATAGGCTTAATCTGCAGGCGACAGTTAACCAAATAGTTGTGGGCCGCAATTTTGGCGATTTTCTGTATGATGCTAAACTGCTATTATCCGGTAGCAACAAAGCCGGAAGAATTATATTGAACGTCTATCAGCAGAGCAGTTCGCCCTCTCTGGCAGCCACCAACTGGATAAGCAATCACTATATTTTTAATAACAGTTTTGCCAATCAAAAAACAACGGCGCTATCTTTCAATTATATAAACGATGCCTTGGCTTTTGATCTAAAGGCGGAATATTTCCTGTTAAACGACTATCTGTACTACGAATCTTCACCAGGCGGCATTGATGCGCACCCGGTACAACTTTCTAACGCTATTAACCTGTTAAAAATAAGCATAGGTAAAAACCTCGAATTTGGTAACTGGCATTTTGATAATTTCGTTGTATACGAAAAGACCGACTATCAGAAAACGCTGCGGGTGCCCGAGTTTTACACTTACAGCAGTTTGTATGTCAATTCGTTCTTCTTTAAAGTTTTGCGTACCTCTACAGGCATAAGTGTGCGTTATAACACGCCATACTCAGCACCATCATACGGGGTTGGTTTGGGCCAGTTCTATAACGGTGCCGATGTACAGTTCTCCTCCTATCCTTTTGCTTCGGTATTCTTAAAAGCCAATATCAAAAACACCGATTTATTGGTAATGTACGATTACGCCAATCAGGGTTTGTTCAGCAAAGGGTATTACACAGTTAATCGCTACCCGCAACTATCAAGTATGTTGAAGTTTGGGGTAAGGTGGAATTTCTATCAATAGGTTGCCAGTTGCAGTTAGCACCTGAATTGCAACCTGACACGGCGAGAACTGCCCACTGCACACTCCAAACTAACAAATCACGTTTTCTGTTTTTTCTTCTTTGCTGCCGGAAACAGTACATTATTCAATATCAACCGATAGCCGGGTGAGTTAGGATGCAATTTGAGATCTGTTTGCGGCGAACCTGGTGAATGCTGGTAATCCTCAGGGTCATCGCCTCCGTAAAACGACCATTGTCCTATGCCGAATTCACCGTG
>CBFGNU010000132.1:0-10415 GCA_965650195.1 uncultured Mucilaginibacter sp.
ACATGTTGTCTTCAATAATGGCTTCGGCATGTACCAGTTCCTGGTAGCGTTCCTGCAGGTTGCGTTTAGCTACCTCTGTAAGCGAATGCACCTCTATAAAGTTAACCGGGAACTGCTCCAATACTTCGGGAGCGGTATCATTAGGGATAGCAAGATCCACAATGGTTTTGCGGGTGGTTTCGCCGTTTAGTAGTGACGTGTATATTTCGGGAGTGATGATGGGCTCAACTGCTGATGTGCAGGTGATGATGACATCAAAACCTTTGTTATAACTTTTTAAAGCATCCAGATCAAAAGCCTCGCCATTCAGATCAGCAGCCAGTTTCTCTGCCTTTGCCAAAGTGCGGTTAAACACAGCAAAGTTGGAAAACTTATGCTTTTGCAGATACTTTGAGATGTTTTGGTTGGTTTCGCCTGCGCCGATGATGAGGATGCGGGCATTGGTGCAGAGTTTGAGGTTGTTTAGCTTGCGGTAGGCCAATGATACAACCGAGATGGGATTTTTGGAAATGTTGGTGTTTGTATAAACCTCTTTAGCTGTTTTGACGACACAGCTCATAAACATTCGCATCCCATCGCCGGTTAGGCCCGCTTCTCGGCATTGCTCGTAAGCTTTGCGTAGCTGCGCTAATATTTCCTTTTCGCCAACTACCAAACTTTCTAAAGAGCACGATGTTCTCAGCAAGTGGTTAAGCGCATCCTTGTCCTCGTAAATTACCGCGGCATCAACAAAGGTCCCCATGTAATGCGAACAAAGCCCGATGTTAAGCTTTTCAATAAATTTTGCAGCAAATGCTTTGTCAACCGCCTGCGGGGTTAACATAACAAATTCTACCCTATTGCAGGTGGCCAGGTAAAATATCTCGGAAATACCGAATTCAGCTTTTACCTGCTGGAGTTTATCGGTCAGGTTTTCCTGACAGATAACCAGCTTTCCCAACTCCTTCAGCTCGATCTGTTTATGCGTAAAAGCTATTACCTTTAAATACTTCAAAATCAGTTTTAAATTAACCCAACAAAAATAATATCCTGCGGCTCAATCAATGTCAACACTTTGTCATACCGACGTATTTAGAATATGTATAAATAAACCGAAATTCACCTGATAAGTAACTGTTAATCAGTTAATAAAAAAATAGTTTAAATGACAACATTAAAAAAAGTGAGCACAATCACTTTAATTTTAGGCTACATAGTGGCAGGTATCAATCATTTTAGGGTGCCGGAGTTTTATATTGCTATCATTCCGCAGTATATACCCTACCCCCAATTTATGAATAGCGCGGCTGGGATCTGTGAAATTATATTCGGGTTGGGCCTGGCCTTTAAAATTACCCGCAAATACGCCGCCTGGGGGATAGTTTTAATGCTTGCAGCCTTTTTGCCGGTGCATATCAGCATGATAACGGATGCGCCGTTTAAGGTTGACAGCACGACGGTAAGCCCATTACTGGCATGGTTACGGTTGGCCCTGCAACCCGTGTTAATGGCTTGGGCATGGTGGTATACAAGGGATTAATATTGCATTTGCAAAGCGCACTGTATTGTGGTATAATTGAGTAGCGATATGATAAGAAAAGAAACCTTCACACTACCCGGCGCTAAGGGCCGCGGTATGCTTGCCGATCTTACTTATGACGATGCTAACAAGGCAGCGCCGCTTGTAATTTTCGCGCATGGTTTTAAGGGATTTAAAGATTGGGGTACGCATAATCTGTTGGCTGATTATTTTGCGCAAAACGGTTTCCGTTTTTTAAAATTCAACTTCTCGCATAACGGCACCACGCCCGATAACCCGGTTGATTTTACTGATCTGATAGCCTTTGCTGATAATACATTTTCGATGGAACTGGAAGATCTGGGCACTGTAATTGATTTTGCCTGCAACGGCCCATCCATGCCGCGCGCCAATGGCGTATACCTTATGGGACACAGCATGGGCGGCGGCATAAGTATTATTAAAGCGGCTGAAGATAAACGCGTAAAGAAGCTGATAACATTTGGGTCAGTAGGGAGTTTTCGTAATCTGTGGCCAAAACAAGCCGAAGAACAATGGCGTTTGCAAGGCATTATGTACATGTTCAACAGTCGTACCCAACAGCAAATGCCCATAAAAAGCACACTGCTGGATGATCTGGAAAAAAATGCCAATCGCTTGGATATTATAGCTAAAGCGGCCGCGGTAACCTGCCCCTGGCTAATTGTGCATGGCGACGCCGATGCTACGGTAAATGTTAGTCACGCGAAAGAATTAAAAGCCGCCCAACCAAACGCCGGTTTAATTGTTGTTAAGGATGGCGACCATACTCTTGGTGGTGCTCATCCTTATGCAAAGGAGAGCCTGCCGACTGATCTGGCCGCGTTTGCCGAAGAGGCGGTTGCCTTTTTTAAAGATTAATTTAATTGGATTAAAATGTTTGCGGCGATGAGTCGTCTATAAGAATAGATACATAAATAATGAGTTTAGACCGACCTGCCAAAAAAGGTAACAAATACATCAACACTATCCCGACAGAAGAAGCAGGCTTGCATAAAATGCTCCCGATTTTGCGGGAGTACATGAAAAATAAATCCGAGGTTGTTCCCGCCAAAACCCTGGGGCCTTTTAAAACCGATACTTCTGTCTATAATACTTCACCGCAAAATGGCTTACGTGTAACTTGGGTAGGGCATTCAAGTTTGTTGATCGAGATAGACGGTTGTACCATACTTACCGATCCTGTTTGGAGTAACCGCGTGTCCTTTACCCAATTGATGGGACCGAAACGCTTTTTTCAGCCGCCAATAGCTTTGAAAGATCTGCCGCCTATTGATGCCATTATCTGCTCGCACGATCATTACGACCATCTGGATACAGCTACTATTGAATTTTTTGCAGGCAGCACCATCCCCTTTTATTGCTCATTAGGGGTAGGGCAATACCTTAAAAAATGGGGTATAATAGAAAATTACATTACCGAAATGGATTGGGGCGACAGCGTAATGCTGGGGCACGATTGCATAATAACTGCAGCGCCAGCCAGGCATTTTTCGGGCCGCGGGATATTGCATCGTAATGAAACTTTATGGTCGTCATTTATAATAAAGGGCCAGGAGCATAAGATATATTTTGGTGCTGATTCCGGCTGGCACCCGCAGTTTGAAGAGATAGGCGAAGCTTACGGTCCGTTTGACCTGACCATGCTGGAGATTGGCGCTTACGGCAAATACTGGCCGGATATACACATGGGGCCAAACCATGCATCAAATGCTCACATCGCTTTAAAAGGCAAACTCATGATGCCGATACATTGGGGTACATTTAACCTTGCCCTACACGATTGGTACGAGCCTATTGAACTGCTGATTGAATACGCCCGCGAAAAGAACATTGAACTGTTTGTGCCGGAGCCTGGAAAACCTACCGAAGTTAGTGGTGCGTTTAATTCGGAGTGGTGGCGAAAATATATGTAGTGGGCGGTTGTCGGAAGATAAACCGTCTGCCAACTGCCTACTAAAAACTGCTAACTTTCTTCAACCGGCTCTATCCAATTCCCATCCTCACGAATAATACCTATCAATTCATCAAGCGCATTGGCAGAGCTGATGTTCTTTTTCACCGCCTCTTTACCGCGATAAAGGGTGATCTTATCCGTACCCGAACCAACATAGCCATAATCAGCATCGGCCATTTCGCCGGGGCCGTTCACTATGCAGCCCATAATACCAATTTTTAAGCCCTTAAGATGACTGGTACGGCTGCGGATCATCTGGGTAGTTACCATTAGATCAAATAGCGTACGACCGCAGCTTGGGCAGCTGATGTACTCTGTTTTTGATATACGTGACCGGGTAGCCTGTAAAATACCAAAAGCTGTTGAGGTAATAGTTTTTGTATCGACTTCCGGAGCGTCTATCCATATCCCATCTCCAAAGCCGTCAATTAACAAAGCACCTAAATCTGTTGATGCAAATAGTTGAAGGTTTTGTGTTGTAAGTTGTAAGTCCTGGCTATCAAATTTATATGACCGCTTAATGATTACCGGCACTTCCAATCCCAACTCTTCCATTTTAAAGAAGAAAGTGCGCTGGTCGGCCATTCCGTGCAAAGCATCCGTCTCCAAAACAAACACCAGCGAGTTGCTGAAAGGTAGTGAGCCGAATTCATCAGAATCGATATCAGCGGGTTTTAGCCTCACCAAGTTTAAGGCTGATGAGCGGTCAACATCACCAATAAACTCCTGCAAAGTAAATACCGGGTGACAAAGTGTTTTGTCGGCCAGTTTTTGCCAGGTGGCGTAGTCGTAAAGTTGCTTTAAGTTACCGGGCAGATTAAACGACGGTAGTTCATTGCCTAAATAAACAAAATCAACCGACTGTTCGCCCATGTTGTATTTATCCAATAAAGGCGAATAGATATAGCCTGCATCATTCAATACCGCCGGATCTTTCAGATTAGCTTTTGATATGTCAACAACCACACGCGGTACCATGTGCCCGCCAATAAAAGCATTAGCTTCATAAGTGTGGCGCTTTTTGTATTCGTAAGGGTTATGGGTTGTTGGTTGTATGTTGTGAGTTGTAAGTTGTGAGTTAAGAGAACTTTCTTGATTCTTGACTCTTGATTCTTGGCTCCTCTCCGAATATCTCTTAACCAAAGCAATAGCAACCGGCGCTTCCGCTTCGGGTTCTTCGGTCAGGGATACACGGACGGTATCACCTAAACCGTCTTCTAATAAAGTACCAATACCTACTGCCGATTTAATACGCCCATCTTCGCCGTCGCCGGCCTCGGTAACACCCAAGTGCAGCGGGTAGTTCATGCCTTCGGCAACCATCGTTTCAACCAGCAGACGGTAGGCCTGCACCATTACCTGCGGGTTGCTTGATTTCATGGAAACCACCAGGTTATAGTAGTTCAACGTTTCACACATCCGTATAAACTCCATTGCCGACTCCACCATGCCCTGCGGCGTATCGCCATAGCGGCTCATAATACGATCGCTTAGCGAACCATGATTTGTACCGATACGCATAGCGGTGCCGTACTCTTTACAAACCTTTACAAGCGGCGCAAACTTTTGGTAAATGCGTTCCAGTTCGCCTTTGTATTCAAGGTCGGTATAATCAATCTGGTCAAATTTCTTTTTATCGGCATAGTTACCCGGATTAACGCGCACTTTCTCTACAATCCTTGCCGCCACCTCGGCAGCGTTGGGGGTAAAATGGATGTCGGCTACCAGCGGGGCAGTATATCCTCTGCTGCGCAGTTCCTTTTTTATGGCGGCGAGGTTTTGTGCCTCCTTAATGCTTGGCGCGGTAATGCGGATGTATTCGCAACCCGCCTCTATCATGCGGATAGACTGTTCCACTGTACCCATAGTATCCATAGTATCGGTGGTGGTCATGCTTTGTATGCGGATAGGATTATTGCCGCCCATAGGCACATCGCCTATAAAAATCTCGCGGGTAACAAAGCGCGAGTATTCTGTAAGCGAGTTACAATAACGACCGGGTAATAATTTTATAGCAGTTTCGCTCATGCGGTGCAAATTTAGTGATTTTAAAAATGCCGCTTGTCAAATAATATCTATTTTAGCATAACCTAACCACGCTAAAATGAAATGTCTTTTTTATATGTTATTGTTGGCTATTGTTGTCTCATCCTGCAAAAGTAAAACTGAACAAGAAGAGACCGATACCACCTCCACGGTCACAGTAGATGGCGCCGAAACGCAAAAGCTGATCGCGGAATTTAAGCCTATTATTCAGGGCGTGTGGGTGAAAAAGAGCTATATAGATAAAGTGATAAAAATGCGTTCTCCGTTAAATGCGTTCGATGAAGTAGAGGGCGCAAATATTATGGTAATAAACGCGGATAGTATTAAAGCGGACAGCCTTACAATCGGTGTGGGGTGGAATAATCATGAGGGAAGTGACATTGTATTGCATTTCAAACCCGGTAAAAGAGCGAACACCATAAAATGGGGAACTGATGAGTTGGGTTATGAGATAAAACACGGCGACACAATATTGGTTCTTTACAGATTTAGCGAAGAGAAAAATACAACTCAAAAGTCAAAGTTTATAAAAGCCGCTAATGTGCAACCCGGAAAAGACCTTTCATATGGTATGGATTACTTAATTAATAAAGGAATCATTGCGGGCAAATATTCTTGGGTCAAAGACGATAACAAGTCGCAAGAGGTGGTCTTTTCTACCGAGGGGAAAATTAGTGGATTAGGCAATTTTAAAACTTTCTATATTTTAAATGACCTGAATATGGAGCCACTGAATAATCTTGATGAAATAATCTTTGATATTTATAATACAAATCAGACTTCATACACTTTTAAGTTTGACGCTGACACACTCGGCTTATACGAAACAAAACCTAATGCAGACTCGACGCTTTTATTGGTTGATAAGCTTAAATATAAACTGGTGAGGAAGAAATGAAAATCCATCAATTCACCAGCAACTTATAACCCCTGCCATGCACATTGATGATCTCCACCGATGGGTCATCCTTCAAATACTTACGGATCTTACTTAAAAAAACATCCATACTGCGGCCATTAAAGTAGTTATCGTCATGCCAAATATTAAGCAGGGCCTCTTCGCGGGTAAGTACTTCGTTTTGTTTAAGGCATAGCAGGCGCAGCAGTTCCGCTTCTTTGGTAGATAGCTTTTGCTGACTGCCGTTTATAGCTATAATTTGCGATGAGTAATCAAAATCATAAGCACCTATTTTAAAGGTTGACTGCTTGTCCTCCCGACGCTCGGCATTTTCCGCACGCTTTAGCAAGGCATTTACGCGCAATAGTAGCTCCTCAATACGAAAAGGCTTAGTTATATAGTCATCGCCGCCTAAGTTGTAGGCCTGGGTCTTGTCCTCTATCATTCCCTTTGCGGTCGCGAAAATAATAGGCACATCCTGGTTAATTTTTCGGACATCCTTACCTAATGTAAATCCGTCCTTTTTGGGCATCATCACATCTAATATCAGCAGATCAAAGCTTTGCTTGGTAAAAGCGCGCAGGCCTTCCTCACCATCCGTACATAAAACAACATCGAACTTGCCTTTCAGCTGCAGGTAATCCTGTGTAAGCAGGCCCAGGTTCGGATCATCTTCAACCAGTAATATTTTTTTCATATGCTGATTCTTCTTGTCCGGAAGTCGGGAAGACCGAAAGTCCGAAAGGTTTAGTTAATAACAATTATTGTTAAATAAAATTGTGCCCGTTATTAAGCGGTAGCAAATTTTAATTCAAATTCAGATCCCTTGTCTTTTTCAGACCGTACGCTGATAGATCCATTCAGCCTTTTCACAATTGTATTCACATAGCTCAGCCCAAGGCCAAAACCTTTAACATTATGCACATTGCCTGTTGGTATGCGGTAAAACTGTTCGAAAATTTTGGCCTGCTGGTCGCGGCTCATGCCAATGCCCTCGTCGGCCACCTTAATTACCACCTGCCCGGTTTTATTAAAGCTGCTTATGGTTATCTTCGGTTTGCCTTCGCTGTATTTAATCGCATTGTCTACCAGATTATAAAGCACGTTAGAAAAATGCAGCTCATCGGCAATAATAACCGGGTTTTCTGCACTTAGCTCTAACTTTATTTCAGCATCGCATTTTTGCAATTTAAGCTCCATGCTATCCAAAACAATAGCTATTAGTTCGTTTATATTTACCGGCTTGTTCTCCAGTTTAAAATCGTTTTTATCTATACGGGCAACATTAAGTACCCGTTCAATATGATTACCCAGACGAGCATTTTCTTCATAAATAATGTTAGCCAGGCGGGCTATGCGACTTCTGTCAGCGCTTATTTCAGGATCAAGTAATGATTCGCTGGCTATCATTATGGTCGATACTGGCGTTTTAAACTCGTGGGTCATGTTGTTGATGAAATCCGTTTTCATTTCGGATATCTTCTTTTGCCTTATAATAGTAATTAATGTATAACCAAAGCAAAATATCAGCACAAAAAGCAAGCCTGCGGTTGTTGCCATTGAAGCTTTCATTTTGCCAAGAATAAGTGAGTTCTTTTCAGGGAAAGAAAGTTTTATTTTGCCCGGATCATTAACAACGTCTTTTGTAAAAATGGCGGTCTCATAAGTATTACCCGGGGTAAACTCAGGTTTTTTTGCAGCATCAGCAGCGCTTGTAAATATCAGTGAATCGCCATTGGCATTGGTTACATCGTAATAAAAAGGCCCATTAATATTCCTGCCTTGCAACTCAAAACGAAGTAGTGAGTCTATCCATTTGCGGTCAAGACGCTTTTTTAATGGTTCGCCGGAGCGCTGGTATTCAGCCAGAAGGGTCTCCATAGAAGTTCCGTTCCCGGCAAGAGCGGCAGCATGCTTTAAAGAGTCTTCAGTCATCTCCCTAAGCATCTGCTTAACCTGCCTTATACTGCGTTCCTTTTCCTTCCGCATTTGCTCTTTTTGCCAAAGTTCATTAAGTTGCAGTTGCGCAACTACCTGCGGGCCGTATAAGGGGTCTACGTACTGAGCAAAAACAGTGTCATATTTATTGATCCTTCCCTTTCGCTTAACATATTTAGGCTTGGGCAACGGGGTTAACCGGCCCTGTATGTTACCAAAATTGTCAACATAAAAGTCCATTTTAACTTTACCAGAAAATTCTTCGTCAAATTTCTGGCTGAAAATTAATCGCTGCAGGCTATCACTTAGCAAAGCAATACGTTTTTGACGTGCAATTGAAACTCTGCTACTTTGCAAGGTATCTTTTGGAATTATTTTAATCTGCGGCCCGTACTTTTTGGTTGTCGCGATATTAAACTCCGCACCGGGGCGGGCGCTAGTACTACCGATAGCCTTTTTTGCCAAAAACCTATCGGCATCATGCTTACTTAACTTATCAACTACATTATTTAGAGCGCCGTTAACTGTGCTGTCAAATAGTTGCGACTGCATATCATAACTTTGCATAAGGAAGTATAACTGCATGGTAATTACACCAAGCAATGCAAAGCTCATCAGGCCAATAATTATACGTATGCTCCTTTTTTTCAAAGCGATAAAATCAACAAGAGTTTATTATAATATCTCCGCAAATACAAAAATATTTTAAATATGCCTATGCGGCCGGTATTTAACAATTTTTAACAAAAAAGCCTTCCCAATAAATTGAGAAGGCTAAAAAATTGTATGTCTTTTATTTTATTAAAACGGCAGATCATCATCATCTGCTGCCGAGCTGATATCAGCCGGTGGAGCATATTCCGGAGTTGAGCTTGCGCCTGCGCCGCTTAATACGTTAATGCGCCAAAGCTGCATTGAGTTAAAATAGCTTTTTTTGCCGGCTTTGTCTGTCCATGGGCGGCCGCGCAGGTTAAAGAAAACCTCAACATCATCACCCACTTTAACATTATCTAACAGGTTGCACCTGTCTTGTATTGCCTCAAACTTTAAGTATTCCGGATATTGAGGATTTTCAACATACTCAACAATTAATTCTCTTTTTTTAAGCGAATCGGTAACCTGTGCGGTAGCGCCAATTTCGTGTACTTTGCCTTTAATATCCATCCTTGTAAAAAAATTTAAATGTAAAGTTAATAGATGTAAAGTAAAATTAGGCTTTATTAATTCATAAATTCGCCAAAATATTATGCAAGTTTTCCACACCGAAAGTAAGATCGTTATCACCTGTAATAAAAGGCTGTCGCCTTATTTGCAGCAAGAAGTTGAGCAACTGGGCTTTACCCCTGTCCGCGTATTTCAAACCGGCATTGAATTAAAGGGTACGATTACTGACACCATTCCCCTTAATTTAAATTTACGCTGCGGCAGCCAGATACTTTACCTGCTAAAAAGTTTCACGGCGGCCAATCCGCAGGAGCTTTATGAAAACCTGGTACAGATTGAATGGGAGCAGTTGATAGACTTTAGTGGGTACTTTTCTGTAACGTCAAATGTTAATAACGAACATATACTTACCCCGCTTTTTGCCAATGTTAAGGTAAAAGATGCTATTGTTGATCGTATTAAATCAGTTAAAGGCATTAGGCCCAACTCGGGCTCGGATGCCAATAAAACCGTAATACACCTTTACTGGCAGGATGATAAGGCCGAAGTATTTATAGATACATCCGGCGAGACGCTGGCTAAGCACGGTTACCGTAAAATTCCGGGTAAGGCACCTATGTTAGAGGCTTTGGCAGCATCCACAATTATGGCGACAAACTGGGATAGGAACAGTCCTTTTGTTAATCCGATGTGCGGATCGGGCACGCTGTCTATTGAAGCAGCTTTGTTGGCTACCGAGAAACATCCGGGATTATTTAGGATGAACTACGGTTTTATGCATGTTATGGGCTATGATGAACAGGAGTTTTTTACCGAACGTCGTAAACTAAAAGATAAAGCGAAGAAAGAAGTTAGTTTTAAAATTATAGCTACCG